>JAOZIC010000038.1 GCA_026014605.1 Candidatus Bathyarchaeota archaeon | reverse complement strand
CGCTTACACAACTTAGACCTAAACTGTGGAACAGGTATCGCAAACGTTGTGGCGGATTAAACATTTTACTTCAAACATTTGCTTACCGTAAGACCTTATCTTACTTATGAAAACAAAATAATTATTAAAAAAATGGATTGGGGCTACCTATTTCTAGGCAGCACATTTTGCCTGTTTATCTCCAGCGCCAAATCTTTCTGTCGTAGAAGATTTCGGGCAATATCAACAAGCCTGATAGCGACAAGGGTATAACGATAGCCCAGTCTTCAAGGCCTAATGGAACTGTTCCGAACAAGCCAGTGAAAGGCACAATCATAGTTACAATTGCCGAGGCAACTACAGCAAAGAGCAGCCACTTGTTAGAAGTGAACCCAACTCTGAATGCGTTCTTTCGTTCTGATCTGCAGTTCCAAACAACCATCAATTCACGCAGAGTAGCTTGCATGAAAGCCATTGTTTGCGCACGATGGAAATCTGGACTACCTGGAATGCCGTCTCCCACTACATAGAACATTATGAAGAACACTACTCCGGTTCCAAGGAACTGGGTAAAGAAGCTCATTAATATCGACGCGAATCGTCCATGAAGTATACCTTCTTTTGGATCTCTTGGAGGATGTTCCATCAAGTCTTTCTGTGGAGGATCTAGGCTCAATGCCAGAGCAGGACCACCGTCTGTTATCAGGTTTATCCAAAGAATCATTCCAGCATCTAAAGGCAGCTCTAGTCCTAGCAGGGCAAATAGTCCTATGACTAGTAGTTCGTCAAAGTTGGAACGCAATAAGAAGAACGAGAATTTGCGGATGTTGTCGTATATGGCTCGTCCACCTTCAACAGCGGTTACAATTGTGGCGAAGTTGTCGTCTGCCAGTACCATGTCTGCAGCTTCTCGTGTTACGTCAGTTCCAGTGATTCCCATAGCAATGCCGATGTCTGCTTGTTTGAGTGCAGGTGCGTCGTTAACTCCGTCTCCAGTCATGGCAACAATGTGACCGTTGTCTTTGAGTGCTTTTACGATTCGAAGCTTGTGTTCAGGAGAAACACGGGCGTATACAACTGCTTTTTCTACAATGTCTTCGAATTCTTCGTCACTCATTTTGTCCAGTTCGGCACCTGTGAAAGCCAAGTCACCTTCTTGCATTATGGTTAATTCTTTAGCTATGGCGATTGCTGTAAGTTTGTGGTCTCCAGTGATCATTACTGTCTTTATGCCTGCTTTTCGGCACAACTCGTTTGCTCCCTTTGCTTCAGCTCGTGGCGGGTCAATCATTCCAGCCAATCCTAAGAAAACGAGGTTAGCCTCCAAGTCCTTTTCGTCATATTTACCTGACGAAATTTTTGGCAACTCTTTGTACGCTATAGCCAAAACACGAAGAGCCTGACTTGCCATTTGCTCGTTTATTTTCAAGATTTCTTCTTTTTCTTTAACAGACAGCTTTGTAACTTTGCCGTCCTTAAGAATGTGGTCTGAATTGTCTAGGATGATTTCAACAGCGCCTTTAACGTATGAGAAAACTTGTCCTTTTTGAGATTCGTGAACTGTAGTCATGCGTTTTCTTT
>JAOZIC010000120.1 GCA_026014605.1 Candidatus Bathyarchaeota archaeon | reverse complement strand
AAAACATAACCCAAACTTTTGGAGTCAGCCAAAATAACATAACCAACAATTGAACTGTAAGGGTCTAGGGCTATAAAGAATCCGTCTTTGAATTTGTTTAGATAATGAATGAATAGTGTTGCGGGGAAACGGTCGTACCACTCAAAGGACTCTTTTTCTATTTGCATGATGTCGTCTAGGTCGTTTTTTGTTGCTTTTCGGACAACGGGTTTATCGGAAGTCTCCAAATCAGTGCTTCTCCAGTTTAACGGGCGTTAACGCTTTGTTAACGTACTCGTAGCCCCAAATATCAAATCTTGGAATAGCGGTCCACTTTTTCTTGAATTCTGCAATACCCAAGTTACATGCCCAACCCAAATCAAGCCAGTTAAAGCCCTTCTGTTTTGCATAATTGACTTCGTTATGCATGATAAAATCTGAAATCGACGGCGCATCAGTATAAAACCCAAGAGGAACAGTCATTGTGTCTCCAAGAAAGTCGATTAAATCAAAACCCAACAAGGTTTCGTCACAGACAACATTAAACAAAACAGGAGACTTGAATTTTCGTACATAATCCAGTATCGCAAAATACAACTGACGGTCATAAAGGTCAAGACGCTTAGAGTGCTCATGCTGTGCAATCAAGTGAAAGTGCGCAGGAGTCATCTTTTTACTGATTTCTAGGGTATAACCTCGTTTTTGGGCGTTATGAACACGATAACGGGCATCCTTGAATTTTGCCCCACCCATGGTTTCGTCAAAGTCTGGAACATAGATTTGGTAGTCAGTGTCTTTGTTTACTTCAACACAAACGAAGTTGCCGATTGTTTGAGGCAGTTCATGAGGAGCCGTGATTACCAGTTTTTCTGGTTTGAAATGCTTTGTTGCCTCTTGGATACAAGAGAACTTGTTTTCGCTTTCTGTTAACTCAAAAAAGCTGATGTGCAAAATTTTACTGAATTTGTCGAAGTAAGCAAAGTATGTGTCTTTGTAGATGTAGGGCTTACCGTAAGCAAGAGAATACAAACTTACCAAATGTTCATCAAAATGGCCCAAACTCTGGTAATGAACCAAAGCGCTTTTCGTTAAATGTCTGAAGAAAACCAAAGAGTACCTTGCCTTTTTATTCTTGTTTGGTATATGTGCTTAATCAAAATGATTGGCTTAAAAACATTTCGTATCATAATTTAGGTCTTAAAATAAAAGAAAAAATGGTAGTTAAGGAACCGTTAAGGTTCCCACCAGATTTGTTTTTGGCGTGTTTACCAGGGTAGTTTGAAGCGGCCTTTCTTCTTCTGCTCTTTGAGGAAGGCGCTGTCTACACCAGTGATAACAACCATTACAGAGGCTTTGCCCTTCAGGTTCGGATCGACTTTTGCTCCCCAGATGATCTTTGTGTTTGGTGGCATGTATCGTTTGATTAGGTCTCCTCCGCTGTGAACTTCTTCGAGGGTCATGTCTTCTCCACCTGCGATGTGTATCAATACACCGCGAGCTTTTGTGATATCTTCGACGTCAAGCAGGCGTTCGTTGATTGCGCGTTCGACTGCGTGTTCTACTTTGCCATCGTCCTTTCCGGTGCCAATACCAATTGAGGCAAGTCCAGCTTCGTGCATGATTGCTCGTAGGTCAGCATAGTCCAGGTTAATCAAGCTTGCACTAGTGATGGTTTCTGTTACACCTTTGACGAATTTGCCAATGGTTGTGTTTGCTACACCCAGTGCTTGTTGGAAAGGTAAGTTTCCTGCGAGGTGGTTGAGTCGGTCGTTGTCGATAATTACTACGGTGTCACAGTACTGTTTTAGTTGCTGAATTGCATCTTTTGCTGCTTCCATTCTTGCAGTTTCGATCTTGAATGGTAATGTGGCTACTCCTACAACTAGGCGTGGAGTTTGATCGTTTTCAAATTTTTTGCGTAGTTGCCTTGCGAGTTCAACAATGCCTCCGGTTCCGGTTCCGCCACCGAGACCAGCGACTAGGAATGTGATGTTTGATAGTTCAATTTCAGCGAAAACGTCTTTGATGCTTTCGTTCATTGCTTGTTCGCCGACTTTTGGGTATCCTCCACATCCGAGGCCTTTGCATGTTTTTTCGCCTATCAAAATTCGTCTGTCGGCTTCGCTAATGCTAAGGTGATTTGCGTCAGTGTTTACAGAAATTAGTCTTCCCCCGGTAACACCTTCTTGTTTTACCCAAGATATGATGTTACAGCCTGCTCCGCCAATGCCTACCGCCATGACTTTGGGTTTTGAAGCTGCTGCCAGTTGCTCTAGTTTTTCTTGATCTGCACGCATGTTGGCACGCGCGAGAACCAATTGTCTTTCCAAATCTTTCATTTCGTTTGTTGTTTGTGACATTTGAGTCTCCATCCCATGAACATATTTTGTTTTATTGTGATTAACAAGGTTGACGGGAGATATAAGTATTACGTCTTAAGACTCAAGATATATGCATCTGTTACAAAGTAACACAACGCATACATCGAAAATTGATATATTTCAAAAACAGAAATGCATGTTAAATCTCAAGACCATCGTAACAAACCTAGGCGAATACAATGGAAAACCTACAGCTAATGAAGGACTTCGCAAGCACATTCGTAGGCGACGACTTCTACCTAATCATCAAATCAGACGACACCAGCGTCATTGTACACACAATAGAAATCATACAAAAAACCGACGACACCTGCCAAATCAAAGAAATACCAATCGGAGACTACTTCTTCCGCATTCTTGCAGTAGACGCAGAAAACAATCAAGCATATATCCTGTGCAACTGGAGCGAACAACTACTACAAAACCTGCTAACCCAACGCAAACGAGCAAAAGAAGCAGGGTTCAACAAAATCATAATGTCCAGAGAAACCCCCGGAGCAGACAGTTGGGTACTAATGTGGGGTGAAGCCATAATAAGTACAAGCGAAGAAAAAAGTTCGAAGAAAGATTCAGACTTGAACTACATCTACTAAGTATTTCTTGTTTAAATCTAACCAGTTTCTAAAAATCCAAATTTTTTAAAAGAAATAAACAAAAATGGGAAAACAAGAGGACCTTGCGTCCTCTTGAAGTATAATGCATTCGTGACTTGCCTTATACTGCTTTTACGATTGTTTCAGTAGCGTATAGTGATTGACCAGTGGAGATTGTAACACGAACAGGCCTACCGACGTCGTAAACTATCATGTTTCCGGGGTTGACGATAAAGAACAACATTGTCCATCCTGGCTGCAGAATCAAGTTTTCTGAAACCACAGTGAAGTCGTAGGTCACATCGTCAAGTGTCAGCTGATTGGAACCTGTCTGGTTGAAGTTTGAGACATATTCAACGTTAGCCGATAGAACACCTTCGACCTTAGTATAAAGTACGAAAGTTTCTGTTCCGTTCCATGTGCTTTCTTGTCCTTTGATAGTGACTTTACTAAGTACTACGTCTGTTTCACCAGTGTTGGTTACCAGCATGCTACCAAGCGAACATGTTGTGTTTTTGTACCATACAGCAACGTTTGACAGATACATGTTCTCTTGCTGAATCCTTGTTCCTGCGATGTTAAGCGCGAATGTTGAGCCTACTCCAGCCAACAATACTGCAGCGACCAGAAGAATCAGGCTTGCTACGGCAGTACTCAGCGCTTTTTTATTCTTTAGAAGTTTCCTCATTCAGACACCCCCCTATAGTTTTTTTGAAAAATTCTGCTCCGCAGTAAATTCAGGGACCGCCTGTTTGCTTTTTGTTGGGTCCTCGTTGGAGATGTATAGGTATGTGAGTGATCTGTTTTGGTAGATTATTTTTGCGCCATTCTGCTTTTTTGCATATTTTAGCAAGTCTAGATATTGATCGGACGTACCTTTAAGTACAAAAGCCATGTAGAAAAATGGCTCATCCTTATCTCCGATAGGTTTAGTATTTTTCATTTCATTCATTCCTTCATTCATTTATTCTGTGTAGAAGCAGTTTCTCTGCGCCCCACCCAGTATCTTGTGTATTAAGACATATGACTTAATAAAGATTGCGAATCTATATTGGCACTCTTAACATCAAATACATCAGAAACATCAATAACAAAACAAAAAATTACTAAAAACCAACAAAAATCAGTACAATTTAGCCGCCCCCGCAAAAAGAAAAACAGCACAAAAACCGAAAAACTAACTACAAAAACATAAAAAATCCGAGCAAAAGCCAAAAAACAAACCCTGCAAACAAAAAATCTTAATGCGTTCGCATCACAGACACTTTGATCTGAGTAATTTGTTCGTTGCTTCTAAGCGCATCCACTAGTTTTCGGAGTGCTTGTGCAGCTCCTTTTACAACTATTACTTCTAGGCAGTAGTTTTCGTCAATGTGGGCGTGAAGAAATGTTGAAATTATGTCGCCAAAACTGTGGTGTATTTCAGAAACTTGCCCTTTTGGGGTTTCGCGCTCGTATATTATGGTTATTGACGCCGCGACTTCGCCTTCTAGTTCTTTGAGGCTTCTGGTTTCTGTAAGAAATGACCGTAACGATTGCCGGATGATTTCTGATCGGTTTGCGAATCCCTGATTTTTAATCGATACTTCTACTTGTTCCAGAAGTTTTTCTGGAACTGAAACGCTTATGATGGCCATGCAACGCACCAAGTTATTAACATTATATGTTATACTTAAGCGTATTTTATTAACTTTTATAAAAAATTTAATAAACTGCTTGTTGTATAATAATAAACCAAGGAAGCAACATGAACAAACGCCAAAAAATCTTCACACTTGCCGTAACTGCAACAATTCTAACAGCAGCAGTCGCAACCGCCATGTATCTACCCAAAACCGAGTCAAACACAGGAAAACTCAAAGTCGTAGCCACATTTTATCCTCTAGCATTCTTTGCAGAGCAAATAGGACAAGAAAAAGTAGCGGTACAGCAACTTATTCCAGACAACACCGAAGTTCATAACTGGCAACCTTCGCCCTCAGACATTTTAGAGGTAGATGATGCCGATGTTATACTCTACAATGGTGCTTCGTTAGACCACTGGTTTGAAGAAGATTTGCTTCCCACAATCGACTCAAGTAACAAAATTATTGTAGAAACCACAGAAGGTGTTGAACTTTTAGAAACCCACCAAGAAAACGGTGAACACACTCATGAACACGAACATGAAGGGTCATATGATCCTCACACGTGGGTAAGCCCGTTTGTTGCAAAACAGCAGGCTCAAAACATTTACGAAGCATTTATCGAAAAAGACCCCGATAATACAGATTATTACACTGAAAATTGGGAAGTCCTGCAAGAAAAACTGGAACAACTAGACAACAACTACATGACTGCTCTTTCAACAAAAGGAAAAAACCAGATTATTGTTGCACATTCTGCGTTTGGTTATCTTGCTTGGCGGTACAGTTTTGAGCAGCACGGTGTTATTGGTATTTCGGCGGATGAGCAGCCCAGTGCGTCTGCTTATGCGGACCTTGTTGATATTATGGTGGAACATGAAACTTATGTGGTGTACGTGAACCCTGTTTACTCTACCGAGTCTGCGCAGACCCTCAAAAATGAGCTGGAACGTTTAACAGGTCAAGACGTTCAGATACTTACACTTTATTTTATGCTTGGCAACATGGACGGCCTTGACTATTTTGGGCAGCAAGAACAGAACTTGCAAAACCTGAAGGTTGGACTTCAAGCCAATTGAGCACAACAAAGTTGAAATTTAATGTTAGATAATATTTGAGTCGAGTCTTATGGAAAAGAAACAAGCTGTACTTGAAGTTACTGACCTGTCAGTAGAAAGGTCAAATTCTTTAGTTATCGAAAACGCAAGTTTCACAATCCATAAAGGCGATTACGTCGGCATTGTTGGTCCAAACGGAGGAGGCAAAACAACACTTCTGTTAGCATTACTAAACAGCATACCCAAAACAAAAGGAACTATCCGGCTGTTTGGACAAGACATAGAAACATTTTCCAACTGGGAAAAAGTCGCTTACGTGCCTCAGCACGCAGTTAATTTTGACCCACATTTTCCGTTAGCAGTAAGAGAACTAGTATCTCTTGGTAGAGTGAACCAAAACAACATCGGAAAACCTTTGAAAAAAACAGATTGGGAAGCAGTTGACGATTCTTTAGATTTTATGGGAATATCAAACATCGCAAACAAACGAATCGGACAGTTGTCTGGAGGACAAAAACAGCGAGTGTTTGTTGCTAAAGCCTTGGTAAGAAAACCTGAAATTATTTTGTTGGACGAGCCCGTAGTTGGTGTTGATGCAGAAACTCAAGAAAAGTTTTACAAAAAACTCAGCGACCTTAACATCCAAAAAGACATCACCATAATGCTTGTTACCCACGACTTAACAGCAGTTTTTTGCCGAATGTCCAAAGTCCTGTGCATGAACCGATGGGTAAACGTGGCAGAAATCACCAAAGACATGCAACCAAACGAAGTTCTAAGAAAAGCCTATGGCGAACACTTCCACTTCGTTTTCCACAAACACGAATGCAAACGGGTGTTTGACGATGAATGAACTGTTCGACATCTTCAGGCTGTTCGGATTCCAGTTTTTCCAAAACGCACTCATAGGCGGAACAATAGCCGCATTAGCCTGCGCATGGGTAGGACTGTTTTTGATACTACGAAAAGAAGCAATGATAGGCGACGGCATCGCCCACACCGCCTTTGGAGGCATCGCGTTAGGCCTGTTTTTGGGCGTAAACCCAATCCTAACAGCACTTGCAGTTTCAATCTTGGCAGTTTTGGGCATATCATACATGCGACGAAAAGGCATGGCTCAGTCAGACTCTGCAATTGCCGTAATGTTGGCGGTTGGGTTCTCAACGGGTTTGATAATCATCAGTTTGGCGGGCGGGTTTAATGTTGAGTTGTTCAGTTTTCTGTTCGGTTCTATTTTAACCATTGACCAAACTGACCTGATTATAGTTTCGATACTGGGAATCTCCACAATACTGATTCTGGGAATATTCTACAAAGAACTACTGTCCATAACATTCGACGAAGACGACGCCAGACTAATAGGCGTTCCCGTAAAACCGCTCTCACTTGCCTTCAATTTACTGGTCGCAATAACGATTGTTCTTTCAATAAAAGTCATAGGCGTAATCTTGGTGGTAGCCCTTTTGGTGTTACCTGGACTGTCTGCGCTTCAGCTTAATCTTTCATTCAAAAAAACAACATTAGTTGCGATTTGTTTTGGAGTGCTCAGCATGATAACCGGAATACTTCTCTCGGCTGTATTTGATGTAGCAACAAGCGGGGTTATTGTCTTCACTGCAGCCGCAATCTTCCTGTTTACTGCAACATACAGAAGACTGGAATAATAAAGAGAAAAAAGCACCAGTTTTTTCATTTCAGGCAATATCATGATTTGCCTGTTTTGTCACAACAGATAAATTGTGACTTACCCCCAAGTTTGTTAAACCACTCCGTTAGCATTGGTGCTTAACAATGAAATTGAATTCCAGTCTTCTGCGTAAACTGATGGTACCTGTGCAAGTGGCAGTAAGTTTTTTGATTTTATATTTGCTGTTCAGAAGCGTAAATCTGGATGAAACCATACAAATTTTGTCGCAAGTCAACGTGCCTGTGTTGTTGTTTTCAGTAGTGTTCTTTATATTATCATCTTTAGCAATCGGCTTCGGACTACACAGCGCACTAAAAGCATCTGATGCAGCGCCGCCTTTTCGTACCACACAGTTAGCAAACTTTGGCGGTCAACTACTTAGCGATATTACTCCAGCAAAATCAGGTTACTTCGCAACACCGGTGTTGCTTAATCAGCTAAAGGCGGTTCCCCTCGAAAAAGGGTTTATGAGCGTCATGTCCGTGGGAGCCATCAACTTTTTTATCAAAGCAGCCTTTTCGGCTACCGCATTACTGTACTTCCTAAACCGTATTGCAGTTGACGCAACCATGACAAACGCCATGCTAGTTGGCATATCGTTACTAATTGCGTGCGGAGTCGGTTTAACGGTGCTTGTTTGGACCAACTACTTTGCAGGTTTACTGCTAAAACTTGCCAAACTGCCGCTTGTAGGCAAATTAATCAAAAAACTTTGTGACATACGAGCAATGTTTAGCAAAGACAAAGCGGGCATACGAAAATCAGCTAAAGTCATTGTTGTATCCGTTATAGCATCAGTAGTTTTTAGCGGAATCTCGTTATTCATCCTAGCCCAATCAATTGGTCTAACTCAGCCAACATTTCAGGACCTGCTTCTCATGGGTCCCCTAACTGCGGTTTTCATGTATGTTCCAGTAACATTTGCGGGTCTAGGATTACAAGAAGCAGCTTACGTGTTTTTACTCACTAACATCGGTGCGCCTATTGAAGTTGCTTTGCCGTTTGCCCTTTTAATCAGGATTCTGGCAATAACTACCGACCTAATTGGTCTGCCGCCCCTGATAAAAACCAGCACAGGGCTATTCAAGAAACTTGATAAGAAATAACGAACGGTTTCGGGTTCTTGTTTATAGATAATAAAAAGTAAAGACTACAACCTAAAGCACAAAAATAAAAAAAGCTAATTACTGTGTGAGTTTTTTTGGCTGCAGTAGTTTATACTTTGACTCTGAAGTCTTCTTTTACTACGTTGAGTACAACGTTTGTTACTGTTCGGGTTACGTGTGGCATTTTCAGTGCGGATTTGATGAAGTTGTTTAGTGTGTTTCTGTTTTTGAATCTTGCAACTACTGCGATGTCGTAGTCTCCGGTGATGTCGTAGATGCAGATGACTTCGTCAAGTCTTGCGAGTTCTTTTTCTACGTCGGGAAGGAATCGCCCTTCTGCTTCGATTAAAATTAAAGCGGTTAAGCCGTAACCAAGTTTTGCTGAATCTAAAAGTACTGTGTAACCTTTTAGTATGCCTTTATCTTCCAAGTTTTTTACGCGGTTATAGGCTGTTCCAACTGCGATTCCAAGACTGTCCGCTATTTTGTTGAAACTTTTTCTTGCATCTTCTTGGAGCAGTTGAATGATTTTTCGGTCTACATCATCCACTTTGTGTGATTCATAGGTCAGTTTCAGTTTCCTCCTTTTTAATTGAACAAATGATTATATCCTAATTTGGTTTTTAGGTTTGTTGTGAACACTTGTTCATTGTATGTATTAGTATATAAGTTTTCCTTCAGAATGTTAGAAATGTTTATATACAAATGTGTAATAAAATGATTTTCAACTGAATGAATGGTGAATAACATGGATTCGATTAACGCAGCAAGAGAAACCCTGAAAAAAAACAAAATCCGCTGGGTACACACAGCGTTTGTAGACATGCGAGGACTAATGCAAGACGTAGTTCTACCTGCACGTCACTTCACGGAAGGACAAGCGCTAACCGCAGGCATCGGATTCGACGGCTCATCTGTCAGAGGCTTCAAAGCAATACAAGAATCAGACATGATTCTCAAACCATCCGCAGACTCATTATACATAATCCCTTGGACAACTGACGAAAAACAAAGAAGCGCCATAATCCTAGGTGACGTCTACGAAGCATATGGAGGCGATAAACCTTCAGTTGTAGACCCCCGAGGATACGTAGCAAGAAACGCAGTAAAAGCAGCAGCAGACATGGGCTACACAGGCTTTTTCGGTCCAGAACTGGAATATTTCGTCTTCAAATCAATTGACCCAACAAACCTTGTTTGGGACATGTGGGTAAGCCCGAAAGGTGGCGCAGGAGACTCATGGGGAGCACCACGAGTAGTACCAAAATCTCCAGAAACCACTCCAGGAGCGCACACACTAAGACCCAAAGAAGCATATTTCCGACCACCCCCAGAAGACACAACAGTTGAATACCGAAACGAAGTAGCCTCAATACTAGAAGAAAACTTTGACACAGAAATCGAAATGCACCACCACGAAGTCGCAACCGCAGGACAAATCGAAATCGACTTCAAATATGGAGAACTAGTTAAAACAGCAGACAGAACGCTACTCTACAAGTTCGTCGCCAAAAACATTGCCAAAAAGCATGATCTAATCGCAACATTCATGCCTAAACCAGTATACCTTGACAACGCAAGCGGAATGCACGTTCACGCATCCTTGTGGAAAGGTAAACAAAACGCAATGTATGACGAAAACGATGAATACGCAGAAATGAGCCAAACAGGCAGATACTTCATCGGAGGCTTGCTAGAACACGCCCGAGCAATAACCGCAATAAGCTGTCCTACAGTAAACTCATACAAACGACTTGTTCCAGGCTTTGAAGCACCCATCTTTATCATGTGGTCTCGCCGAAACAGGTCAGCAATGATTCGAGTTCCAGTATACTTCAAAGGACCCGAACATGCAGCAGCAAAACGTGCAGAATTGCGCTCCGCAGACCCATCATGCAACTCATACTTGGCACTGTCTTGTATCTTGATGGCTGGACTTGACGGCATAAAGAAGAAGATTGACCCAGGCGACCCCGTAGACGAAGACGTTTACGAAATGACTAACGAACGCAGACGCGCCCTAGACATTAAAGAGTTACCAACAACACTCAAAGAAGCCCTAGAATCAATGCAAAGCGACGAAGTAGTCCATAAGGCTCTTGGAAGTCACATATTCGATGCGTTCATAGATTACAAGACAAACGACTGGAACCAGTACTGTCTGTATGTAACCCCATGGGAAATAATGAAATATCTAGACTATTAAGAGAATAATATGGAGAGAGGTGAATAGGCATGAAAGCATACCTACTGATTGAAACCCGTCCAGGAACATCCGAAGACGTAGTCAAAGCAATCAAAATGCGGTTCGAAAATGTCTTACAAGCTGACTCAGTTTACGGACGACACGACGTAATCGTAGTCTTGGAAGCTCCTGACCTAGAAACACTTAACGAATTCGTTTACAAAGTAATCGAAAAAGACCCCAACATCGTCCACACAGAAACCGCGATCACACTCTTCTAAAAGGAGAGAAACACTGTTGGCTCCAAAAGATCTCCGAACCAAAAAGATACGGGCTTTCGTACTCTTGATCATGAGACCAGGAACGTCCGAGGAGATCGTGCAGTCAAGGAAAATCAAAGGCGTAACAATGGCTAACTCTGTCCTTGGAAGATTCGACGCAATCGCAGTAATAGAAGCAGACTCATCCGAAGAACTAACAAAGATCATCTACGAAATGATAGAAGCACACCCCAACGTAATTCACACCGAAACATTGCTGTCGATGTTCACACCGTAGTTTGACTACACGATAAACGAATTAACGTTCAAGTATCTCGTCGACTCCAAGTGGGTCGACAAAAACCCCTTTTTATTATTTTTTTAATACAACTAGTTTTAGGCAGTCCAGTAAGAGAAGATTTGTATGTTCGGTATTCCGAGACTTGTTTTTAAGAACTGTATTATGTCCTCGTCTGTTAATTGACGGTTTCCGTATCTGTCAGTTCGTATTGGAATATTTGTTCGTCTCATGCGGTCACCATTTGCAGAGTCAACAAAAATGTACTGTCCGCCTTTGACGGGTAAAATAAGCTTCAGCCCGGTGTAGTTGTTGTTTGGGATGCTTTGGGCGATTACGTAGACGACCGTTTTTGCATTTTGTTCAATAGCAGTTTTTTTGAATTCTTCCCAACTTTTTATGCGAGCAGTCTTTGGTGCACTCAAGTTCGGTAGCTCAAAATGAAAACTGTTTTGGACGCTGTTAAACTTTTTGAAGCTCAACTGGTCTGGTTCCAGTAATACACATGCGGGTAGATATCCTCAACAGGAAACTCAGAATCCTCGTAGACTATGTCTAAACTTGAACCGTATTGCTCTAACAAGCTGCGAGACAACTGCCATATTTGTTGTGATTGTTCATCGCCGTTCCATAACCCCCAAATCGTATCTTCTGGGTTTCGCATGCCCCAT
>JAOZIC010000202.1 GCA_026014605.1 Candidatus Bathyarchaeota archaeon | reverse complement strand
CAAGCGATTCCACGCTTTCTTGAACGGTTGCACCTAGGTTTTGGGTCACACCCAAAATCTTTTCCATAGATGCTGCTACTTCCTGAGAACCATTAACTGCTTCACTTACTATTGAGTCTCCGTCTCGTGCGGCTCGACCTGCATTCTTAGACATTGCTCCAGCTTGGTCACCTGCTTTTGTGATACCGTCAATAGATTCCACTGCAGTTTTTGCGGCGGTTCCTGCTTGACCTGCAAGCTGTTTAACTGCATCAGCAACTACAGCAAATCCGCGTCCAGCTTCTCCTGCTCGTGCGGCTTCGATAGCTGCGTTTAGTGCCAGCATGTTAACTTGCCCAGCAATCTGCGAAATGTCATCTGCTAAACCGGCAACGTTCTTGACTGAACTGTTTACTTCGCCAATTGTGTTTTCTACGTTGAGTGATGCACTTTTGATTTCGTCCAAAGATTTCAGTGCCTGTTTTCCGCCGTCGCTAACGTTTTGTGCTAGTTTGCTTGAGCCTTCAACAATTTTGTTTACTTGATTTGTGCCTTTGTTGACATCGGTCATTTTTTGCATCAGGTTTTGAACATTTTTGGCTGTTTCTTGGGCAAGCTTTGAAAGGCTTTGTGCACCGTCAGAAACGTTTTGGGATGCTGCTTGAACTTGTTGCATACTGCTGCTTAGTCTGTCAGCTGCATTTGCTGATTGGGTTCCCATAGCTCCGATGTTTTGGGCTGCAACCAAAATTTTGTCAGAGAGCCCTTCAACAACTTGTGACACGTCGGTGCTGGATTTGACAACGTTTTTGATGGTAATCATCATTTCCTTCACCTTGGTTATGTCAGCAACAAATTCTAACGCTCCAATGACTTTTCCGGTCGCGTCGATCAAAGGTGAACCAGTGTACTGTATGTGCATTTTGCCGTTGGAAACTGTTTCAGCGGTTGAAGGCTTTTTGGTTTTCATTGCAATAAAGCAGGCACATTGGGGTGTTTGACAGTCAGTGGTTTTGAATTGGTCATAACATTTTTTGCCAATAAGCTTGTCAGCTGTTGTTCCAAGTAGTTGTGCACCATAATCGTTCATGAATACGACATTAAAATCGCGGTCAATCGCCATAACTGGTGTCTGAACGCCTTGCAAGTATTGGACCTGTTGTGCGCTCTTAGCCATTTCGTCTTTTATTTCTGTTTGGTCTTCAATGTATTCTATGGCACCGATGATTTTGCCATCGGCATCAAAAAGTGGTGAACCAGTATATTTTATGTGCATTGAACCGTTGGAGACGGCTTCCGAGGTAACTGGTTTTTTGGTTTTCATTGCAACTGCACATGCACACTTGGAAGTTTTGCAGTCTGTTGTGTTGAATAGGTCGTAGCATTTTTTGCCAACTAGTTTTTCTGGGGTTGATTTTGCTAGTTTTGCGCCGAAGTCGTTGATGTAAGTGACGTCGAAGTCCTTGTTGATAGCCATTACAGGTGTTTTCACACCCTCTAGGTATTGTAGGTAATCTTGTTTTGTTTCTTCTTTTTGTGGTATTTTAGCCATTTTTAATTTAATCTCCTTCGTATTTTTTTAACAAAAAGTCGCCAAAAGTTATTAGAGTATGTACATATTGCAGTCGTACGCACAGATAGAGTGAAAAATATGCATAGTATATACTGTTAAAGTTTCTTTTGTAAAAGTAAAATAAAAGTCTATATTTTTATCGAAGGATTCAAAAACTAGGCGTAAAAGTATATACATCGAAAATTGCAAAGATTGCTTAAAACTAAAGTCAAAAGTGACAGAAAATAAAAAAAGAACAAAAAAAGTGGAAGTGAAGGGGAAATTTCACTTCAGTTTTTAGAACAAAATTGGAGTTTGCTCTGATTCCGAGTTGTGGTGCATACCCATTTCGGTCAGGTATTCACACTCCAGCATTTCGCTAAGGTCCATCAAGATTATGAGTTTGTTGTCTTTCTTGCCGACTCCTCTTACGTATGATGTGTGTTCTTGGGAGGCTCTTACCAGTTCAGGTGTGGCTTCGATGTCACGTCTTGGAATTGCTGTTACCTCTGTAACGGAGTCAACAATTATTCCCGCCAGTTTCCCGTTAGATTCCATCAGTATCATTCTGCTTTCATCGCCAACATCTTTTTGCGGCATACCAAGTTTTTTGCGAAGGTTAATGACTGTAGTTACCTTTCCGCGAAGATTTGTAACACCTTCAACATAGTGAGGTGCATTTGGAACAGGAGTGATTTCATTTACCCTCGTTATTTCTCGCACATTGTTGATGTCAACACCGTAGAGTTTGTCGTCAAGGTAGAACACTATTATCTGTAGACTGTCTTCATGGTCATTTCGCATCAGTGTCATCACAAATCACCACCTATAGCTTGAATTTCTCCAGTTCCTTTTGCAACTCAACAGCAACCTCGGATAGTTTAGTTGCGTTAGCTGCAAGTTGGTTCATGCTTGCTGTCTGTTCCTCTACTGCGGAAGAGTTTTCTTCACTGGCTGAAGCTGCCTCTTCAGATATGCTGGAAACCTCGTCTACTGCTTTTACAACTGCGTCAACGGCTTCAATGCCCTTTTTGACTCCATCACTGACTTCTTTGAGTAGTGCAGTAATCTGTTCAACCGAATCAGCAACTTTTCCGGTTCCTTCAATTGATGTTCTTACGGTTTGAACACCTTCATTTCCTTGAAGGCTTGAATTCTTTGCAACTTCAAGTGCTTCTTTTCCTTTTGATTGAACCTGTGTCACTGAATGCAGAGTTTCGTTGGCGGCTTGGTTTGATTGGTCTGACAAGTTTTTCACTGCGTCGGCAACAACTGCGAATCCACGTCCAGCTTCACCTGCTCTGCCTGCTTCAATTGCAGCATTTAGGGCAAGCATTTCTGTTTTGGATGCAACATTTGTGACAACGTTTGCCAGTTCTCCGATCTTTTCAAGAGCAGTATCCATGCCTTCTACAGTTATTGCTGTGTTATCCATGGCACCGCGAATGTGGTCAATTGCTTCAACAGCCTTTTTGCTTTCTTCTTGTATTTGTTGCATAACTTCCATTGATTCTAATCCGATCTGGACACTTCTTTCTGCGTTGGCACCTGTTTCCTGGAATACAGCAGATAACGTATTCACATTGTTTGCTGCATTTTGACTTAGCGTAGCCAGTTGTTGTGCTCCCTGAGAAATCTGTTGTGTTGCTGAAGAAACCTGCTCCATACCTGCATTAACTTCCTGTGCAGTAGCCCCAATCTCTTGACTCATTGAAGTCAAACTGTGGCCTGCGGTTTGCAAGCTAGTAATAAGACCTTTCAAGTTCTGCACCATTACAGCCAGAGAAGAGGTCATTTTACCGATCTCGTTCTTTCCAACCTTCGTGGTGTCAACAGTGCCTGTTAAGTCTCCTTGTGCAACTTCGTTCATTTGTTTGGCCAATTTGTCAAAATTCTTGGTCATTGCTCTTGTAAACACAAAAGATATTCCTGAACCAGCAGCAATTGCTACAGCAGCTACTATTATGTTGATTTGTGTTAGTTGCTTTAGGCCGTCTAAGAAATCGTCTTGGTAAGCTGTTGCGACAATAACCCAGTCCCAAGCAGGGAAACTGGAGAATGCAGCCACTTTCATTCGTGAAACTGATTCTCCAGAGTTTTGCCATGGATAGTAAGTTATGTCGGTTTCGCCTTCGGATAAATCTAGGCCTTTGTTAACAATTTCTTGTATGAAGTAGTTGCCTTCTGCATCTTTTGTGTTCCATAGGTTCTCGCCGTCGCGTTCCCGGTTATAGGATAAGACGTATTCGCCTTCTTCATCCAAGATGCATATGTAACCTGTTTTTCCGATGACTATTTCTGCGAGCCTGTCTTTCAGAGCATTTAGTTTGGTTTCTGCAAAAGTGGCATCAACTAGTTCATCAAAGTAAACACTAACTCCAACAACCCATTCCTTTGCGGGAATGTGAACCAAAGCAGCGATTTTAGTTCGCGAAACAGAGTCTCCAACATTTTTCCACTCGTAGTAGTGGTAATCGATTTGGTTTCCAGATAAGCTCATTGCTTTTTGTAGCATCTCACGAACGAAAAAGTTGCCATCCGAATCTGTTTCACTGTATATGTTTTCGCCATCTCGTTGTCGGTCTTTAGAAACAATATAGGTTCCGCTGTAATCTATAACAAAGACGTAACCTGTTTCGCCAACATCGATTGACGCAATAGTGCTTTTTAGAGCTTCTTCATCGCCTTGATATGATGTAATGAATTTGTAGATTGCTTCAGTCTGTGAACTCGTGATTGCTTTTGCTTGCTCATCAGTGTATTCTTCGTTTGCCTGAATTTCCGAGTGTGTACTTTCTACAAGCATTTGTAAGTCTAATGCTTGGTTTTGCAAGTTGTTCTCGATTTGGCTTAGTGTCTCGTTCTGTACGCTGTCGTTAGTTATGACGGTTAATCCCAGTACGGGAACTGTAACCAGAATAACGCAAACAGCTAAGAACTGCCACTTTATACTGATGTCTCCAAATTTCTTCATTGTATTATTTGCCCCCTAAAATAACAAAAATTGTGCATATTGCCCTCATTTTGTATCATCTCATTTTTCCTCCATTCGAATTTAATTAACAAAAATAGAAAAAAATTTATTAAATTATGTACATCTGTTAATCGTACTCACAGTTTAGACATCAAAACTGAATAGTATATACAGTATGAACAGTATATACGAATCAAGGTAGTTTTTAAAAAACAAAAAAATAGTCTATATTTTTAACGAATTCCAACAAAAACAGACGTATAAGTATATACAGTAAAAAAGAAAAACACGCACAGCACAAAAAACAAGCTATGCTTTCTTGTAAACACGACATTTGGGGTTAATATCAACAAATTTCTTGTTGACACCCATCCCAACAAACTCAGTTTTACCCGTTATCAGGTAACCATCCGATTTCAAAGAATCATGAAAATGAGCATAAATCGTATTTTGAATCTCTTTCGAAAAATAGATCATAACATTCCTGCACAAAATCAAATCCAGGTTTTCATGCTTCGGAGTAACCATCAAATCTGCTTCTTCAAATTGAATCAATTGTTTGACAAACGGTTTTACCTTGTAAACACCATCTTCGAAATCAAAGTACTTCTTAAGTAAACCTTCATCAACACCCTGAACCATCCGCGTACTATACTCTCCAGCCTTAGCTTTTGCTAGAGCATTCTTGTCAAGGTCAGAAGCAAAAATCGTGATTCGACAGTTTCCAAAGCCATGCTTTGCCACTTCATGCATCAACATAGCCAAGGAATAGGGCTCCTCACCAGTCGCACAACCAGCACTCCAGATTCTAAGCCAGCTTTTTTGAGAAGAAAGCAGCTCTGGAAGAAGAGTTCCTTTCAAATAATCATAAACATCAGTGTCCCGGAAGAATTTGGTGAAATTAATTGTGAGGTCGTTAACAAGAAGGTTGAATTCTTCTGGAGTTGACAGCAAGTATCGTGTGTACTCAGAGTATGTTTGTTGTTTTGTTACCATCATTCTTACTTTTAGTCTTCGTTTCAAGTATGATTCTCGGTAACATTGAAAATTTATTCCAGTGCCTTCATTCATCACTTTTCTGAGGCGTTCAAAAGCTACATCTTCCATGAAGTTTTTATCAGAAACTGAAACTGCCATTATTGTTCACCCACACATCCAAGAGTTCATTTCGCGAATAATAGCAGTTATGAATTTTTGTTTAATATCGAAAATATTCATTGTAAATAACTACCATCAACTAGAAAATCATCAACAGTACAAAAAAAGGAAAAGAAACAAAAAGGGAGTTAATGAAAGACGTTGATTACTCAACTCTGCGGAACGTGTGTTCCTCAGCAGTTACCATAACCGAGTAATCACGGTTCAACCATTCTTGACTCTTGTTAACAAGCAGTTTCTGCAACTCAAAACTAGGAAATACCACCAAAGTACCCCCAGCCGCGCTTCCGGTCCGCCTGAAACAGCCATCAAAAACCAAAGCAACATCAGAAACTAAAGCCTGCTTTAACAGAAAACCATCAAGTAATGCATCAAAGGAACCAGTGACCAATTCGGGCGGCATTGGAATCAATTCAACGCCAGTAAAGTTTGAAATAGCACTTAGAAAACCGCCAATCATAATTGAACCCAATTCTTCGATTGCCGACCTTTTCATATTCGAATCAACATTATCTGGCGAAGGAGTCATTGTAATCATTTCAACTATCTTTTTAGCCTCTTCAACTTCGAAAAGCAACAAAACATCACAATCAGTTGAACCCCGCAAGGGCATGTAAATGCCTACACTAGGTTGATCGTGTTTCCCAAAGAGTTTCGGAACAAGATGCGGAGCAGCAACATGAAGTTTAGGTACTTCAACAACAATTCGTTCATGAAGCATATCTGAAAGGGAAGTCGTTGCATTTCCTGCCCCCATATTGCCCAACTCCAACAAAATCTCAAGGTCCAGCTTGTTTTTCGTATCTAAACCTTTGACCAAACTGGAATCTTTGCTTTGGTTTGCGTTCTCAAACACATTTTCGGTCATTTTCTTTTCACCATTTTTACACATTTTTACTATGATGTGAAACATCGGATTTTGGCGAGAACAAAAAACTCGCCCAATAGTTCGAGTTTACTAACTCACCCAACTTTTTGCTTTCTCGGTCAGTGTACGTTGTAGGTCCCTGCTTGGGAACATCATCAGAATACCACTGATGTTGCCGTCAGCACGTTTGAATTGTGTGTCAAAAAGCATTGCCATGTCGGAGGAAAGCATTTGTTTTATCAGAAAACTGTCAAGAATTGCGTCGAAAGAATCGGTAGCCCGTTCAGGAGGGTTAGGAACCAAATTTGCGCCAGTGAAGTCCGAAAGTGCAGTTAAGAATGAACCAATAACTATGTTACCCAGTTCATCGATAGCTGATGCTTCCATGTCGGGGTCAACATCGTCGGGTGACTCCACCATATTCATCATAGCTGCAATCTTTTTTGCTTCTTCAACTTCAAACATCAACAAGATGTCGCATTCAGCTTCTCCGCGTAGTTGCATGTAAACTGCAGTTGTTGGTACATCGTGTTTCTTGTAATGGCTTGGAACCATATGAGGAGGCATTGTGTGTATTTTTGGAACTTCGATTGAAATTGGTTCTTGGAATATTTCAGACAGGGATGTGGCCGCATGGCCTGCGCCGATACTTCCTAGTTCCAAAACTATTCCCAAATCGACTTCTTCAGGTGATTGTTCCACATTTTTTGTAGTTACGCTTTCAGTCATATCTCGGTCACCTCCTTGTTTCCACATCGCACATGTACTTTACCAGTAACAATATTGAAGGCAACACGTCTACCACATGTGCCTCTAACATCTTCAGCCAGCAGTTTAATTCCGTTATTTTCTAACGCTTCCTTCACGGCTTCAACATTCTTCTCACCGATATTGAGCGAGTTCGCTTTCAGGTTCGAAAACATGTTGGCACCACCAGCAATTTTTGCTGATAACCCGAAACTGCTTCTTCCAGATTTACGAAGAGCTTCTGCCAACGCAGGAACCGCTGTATCAGCGTATTTTGAAACCAAAACATCATTTTTCGTGATTTTTGAGTCCGGCAACATTATGTGTGCTAATCCGCCAGACTTGTTTACTGAGTCGTGGATACAAATTGCAACACATGAACCAACGTTTGTTATCAAAACAACTGGCTTAGTTTCAACTTTCATGTCAGCCATGTCAACACGAACTTCTTGAAAGGATTTTTCTGAATTTTGAACAACCTTAGAAGTAGCAAAACTAGATGCCAAAGAAGGCTTAGCACCATAGCTATTTTGTGGCAATTTTGCTAAACTGGTGTTTAGCGGATTGACTGTAAACAGCAGATTGCAAAGTCGTGTCCACAATTTACGGCCCTCAGCAATACTTGGACAAAACTTCTAGCACTTTTTGTGGCTTGAAAGGCTTTGTGACAAAATCTTTAGCACCAGATTTCAATGCTTCAACAATTAGGCTTTGTTGACCCATGGAACTGCACATTACACATTTTGCTGCTGCATCTTCTTCCACGATTTTTTTAAGTGCTTCAATTCCGTCTTTTGCCATCGCGCCAGCAGGCATGACGATGTCCATTAAAACTAGGTCTGGTTTGTGTTGTCGGTAAAGCAGAATTGCTTCGTCTCCAGAACCAGCTTCGGCAACGACATCGTGGCCTGCTTGCATGACCAGCCGTTTTAGCACGTTTCGCATAAATGATGCGTCGTCAGCTATTAGAACGCCTGCCATGGTTATCGCTCTCCAAAACCTCGCAATTGTCTTGCGGTCTTTATTGATAGGTCTTCCATTTACGTTCCCACCTGAAAACGATTAATCGTAATCAAAGCATAAAAATATTATGTCTTAATATACCCGATTACTGAACACTAAGTCCAATCAAGTTTACAGGGAGAACAAACAAAAAACTAAACAATATACCTGTTAACTTTACTGCTAATCTGCTGACGCACCCAAGCATCACTAACAAAACGCCAAGTAAAATCGTTATTATCAAAATACAGAACAAGCAAAAGGTCAGGGTTATCCAACCCAGTGTAATCCATTAAGACATCGTAGAGTTTTTGAGAAATCTCAAAATCCAGTTCCAGCATTTGATTATCTGCTAAACGTTTAGCCCGAAAAACTGCGTTATAATTGGAGTCTGCAGTAGACTCTTGAACAGACACTTTGTCAATGTGATACAAGTTGTTTCCATAGCTCAGGATTACGTGACGCGCATTCTCTGACTTAGCTTCTTTTTGTGTCATATCAAACCAACTGCTAAAACGTCTATTATTACACCCACTCAAAAATACTACACCAACAAAGTAGTTAAACCCTATTTCTGAATTCGACACATTACAAACAACGAACACGAAAACAAAACACCAAAAAAAGAGAAATATTGCGTTCCTGCAGTCAGGAACAAGAAAAAAGTCTGTATCACAAAAACGGGGAAAAAAAACTAGCGGTTTGCTTGATTCTTTCCTTGGTTTTCTCTGCTAATGTAATTAGCAAGGTCCAAAACTGGAATCACCCTGCCGTTTCCAAGTATAGTGAAACCGCTGTACCCTTTTGTGTTCACCATTGTTTCAGCTAATGGTTTGATCATTATCTCCTGTTGACCAATAACAAAGTCCACCACTAGACCCACCTTTTCATTTTCGTTACTTCCATGAGTAACCAATACTTCAAGATACTCCGACTCACCACTGTCCTCAAGACCAAGCAGACTGTGCAAATGAAGAAGCGGAAGCACACGACCACGGACAACAATAGCTCTAAAACTTCCAAGCGACTTAACCTGTTCGCAATCAACACGGACTATTTCAGACACAATACTGGTTGGAATCGCAAATGTCTGATTCGAATCCTTCACTAGAAGCGATGTAACAATCGCCAACGTTGGCGGCAGCCTTAAACTAAGTTTGGTTCCCATACCCACACGCGTTTCCATGTTCACCGAACCGCCAAGGGCAACAGTTTTGGTTTTTACAACATCCATACCAACACCCCTGCCGCTGGTTTCCGTAATCGTCTTTGAAGTAGACATTCCAGGCAAGAAAATCAGGTTCGTAAGCTGCTCGTTACTCATAGCCGCGGCTTCGGCCTCGGAAATAAAGCCTTTCTTAATAGCAGAATTCTTCACTTTCTCAGGGTTGATACCTGCGCCGTCATCTTCCACTTCAATAATAACCTGTTCGCCTTTGCGTTTCGCAACCAACTTCAAGGTTCCAGTTGGGTTTTTACCCGCAGTTTTGCGTTCTTCAGGCTGCTCTATTCCGTGGTCTACGCTGTTTCTGATTATGTGTATCAACGGTTGACCGATTTCATCCAAAACAGTTCGGTCTACTTCAATGTCCCGTCCTTCAACAATCATGTTAATTTTCTTTCCTTTCTTACGCGAAAGGTCCCTTACAAGCCGTGGAAAGCGGTCAAAAACTTGGCTAACAGGAACCATCCTGATCTGCATCGCCAAATCTTGAAGGTCCGCAGTTAAACGGTCAATGTTTCCGGTTAGGCGCCGTAAACTGTCATTTTTTAGTTCAGAAGTCATCTGCAACAGCGCAATCTTGTTTATCACAAGTTCGCCCGTCAGGTTCATTAACTCGTCCAGTTGCTCAAAGTGTACTCTTACGGTTTGTGCGGTCTTTGCGTCGATAGTGGGTTTTGATTTAGTTGGTTCACTCTCTTTTTGGGGAACCTGTTTTGGTTCTGCTGATGAATCATCGTCATACGAATTAACTTGAACAGTGTCAACTTCACAAACTGATTTGGCGCATTCTGCAACTTCGTTTTTGTCAGACTTTGTCACAAAAACAATTTTGAGTTCTTCATCAATCTTTTCTGCTTCAATGCCTTTTTTGTCAGGCGTAGTGCTTACTATTTTGCCCTTCTTAGAAAGATTCTCAAGCACCATATTTGCCCTTAGCGACTTGAAACCACAATCGTCGGTAAATTTCACTTTAAGCAAAAAACATGAGTTACCAGACTTTAACGCTTTTTTTATTTGGTTATTTTCTTTTTCGCCAAATTCACTTACTTCAGGTTTTTTGGAAGTTTTTTTCTTTGAAGCTGCTTTGCCTTTTTTAGGTGCCTCTTTAGTTTGTTTTGAAATTTCATGAAGCCTTTGTACAAATTGTTCGGTTTCGATTTTTTCGTCTGTTCCGTCTTGTATGCTTTCTAACCGTGTTGTGAGAGCGTCGATGCATTCAAGCAAAACGTCGATTAGGTCACTTGAAACTTGTCCACCTTTTCGTAAACCGTCAAAAATGTCCTCCATCGCATGTGCAAGATCCTGTAGGTCTTTGTAGCCCATCATCCCAGAGGAGCCTTTGAGTGTGTGAGCTGACCTGAAAATGTCGTTTAACGCATCAGTGTTTGTTGGATCTTTTTCAAGTGTTAGCAAGGACTGGGTAAGAGTTTCTATGTGCTCTCGGGCTTCGTCTATGAATTCTTCTTTGTATTGTTCCATGTCCAAAGACAAGTCTTACACTTCCTCTCCATGGAGAACCTTTCGGTTTTTGGTGATTTGTCTTGAACATTATTGTTGCAGGGTGGGGATTATTTACCCATGTGTGTGAATGCGTGCTACATCTTGATTGTACTGATGTAAGCTGGTTTAATTGTTCAAAAACACGGGTTTTATTCGGTTAAACAGGGGTTAATTTGGAAAGCTTTTATGATTTTGGTTTGTTTTTAACCGTTTTTTGTTTTTAATTGAATTTAGAGTTTGATTGGTGATACTGATGCGAAAGTTTTAGTATTGTTTGGAGATGATAAACAGCAAAACCAATATTGAATCATACGACATAATACTCTTATTTGGGGGCATACATTCTATGGTTATCCGAAAAGTGGGTGGATAGTAAACATGCCTCAAAAAGTAATCAAAGTTGGCATAAGTCAAAACAGATGCAAAAACATTCTGCAGACCAGTCAACTTTGTAACGTTGTGTCCCTCGTTTTATCTCCCAATCCACCCACTTCCAGATCAAATCCAAACCTAACAAGGAGGTGGGAAGTTAAATGAGAAGAATTCTGAAAAATCGCGTAGCTTTGAGCACAGTAGTAACAACGCTGATTATACTGGTAATTTCAGTTCTGCTCGCCGGAGTAGTTTCTTACTTCGCCATCAACGTCACCAGTACACGAGTACAAGAAGAATCAGTGCACATCACAAAACACCACGTATGGCACAGCGGCTCCAATAGAGCTCTTGCAAGCTTGATGATAATCAACACGGGTGGTAGGGACCTAGTTATCGACAAGATAAGCGTTCGTGGTCAGGAGTGTGACTGGAACTCTTCAATACCTGGATCAGACAAATTCGTTAACTATTGCCGAACAACAAACACAATATCAGCAGATTTGAATTACGTAGACAGTTTCCTAAGAAATGGTTCCAACACTGAAGTGGCGATAGGTGGTGCACCTTACAACTTTACAGTGGCAGAGGACGACTTGATCCTCAAATCCGGTTGGACAATGCTAATCTACATCGAGAACCCAGACAGTATTTCGATCAACGACATTG
>JAOZIC010000148.1:2820-12081 GCA_026014605.1 Candidatus Bathyarchaeota archaeon | reverse complement strand
GCTAAGGTTTTTGCGTCTGTTAGGTCGTTTACTGCTACAAAGTTTATGTCTGCATTTTCTTCAAGGGCGGCTCGGTAAAGTAGTCGTCCTATTCTTCCAAATCCATTTATTGCTGCATTCACCATATTTTTATCACCTATTTTTAGGCTGAGAAGGGTACTGAATCTTAAGATATTAAGTTTATTGCAGTCGTTAACAATAAGAAAAAAGATATCAGCGGGAACAAAAAAAACCCGCAAAAAAGGTTGAGATTATGCGATTTTTTCGAGAACTTTGTCGGCTTTTACTTTGTGGCTTTTTATTGCCAACTCTTCGGGGTCTACACCCAAAGCCAAAGCGATAAGTTCTGAGTAGTGCATGATTGGAATGTCGTAGACTTCTTGGTATTTCGACTTTACCTGTATCTGACCAATGTCCAATGCAACAAAACAGAACGGACACAGAGTGCTAATGCAGTCTGCACCTGCTTTTGTTGTGTTCATTAGTTTCTCTCGTGCCAATGCAAGAGCTGTGTCGTCAGAAATTCCTTTTAGAAGTCCTCCACAGCATTTGAGTTTGTTTCGGTACTCCAAGGGTGTTGCTCCAAGAGCTTCGAGTAGGTTTTCGAGGATTTGTGGGCGTTCGGGGTCGTCTAACTGTAGTAGTTTGCTTGGTCTAAGTGAGTGGCATCCATAGAATGGTGCGACGTTTAGTTTGTTTAGTGGTTTGACAACGTTTGCTTTGATTTTTTCAAGTCCGATGTCTTCCATCAAGACTTGCAAAAAGTGTTTGACTTCGATGGTGCCTTGGTATTCTTTTCCGACTTTGGCTAGAACTTCGTTTACGTGTGTTTTGAGTTCTTTGTCTTTCTTTAGAGCGGCGTTTACCATTGCTAAAGATTCGAAACATCCGTTACACAGCGCAACTATGTCCAATCCAGCTTCTTCAGCCAAACAAATGTTGTATGCTGCAATTGCTTGGCTGCTTTCCAAATTGATTGATTGGATAGGTGGTGGACAACAGCATGTGAAACCGTCTAGGTCTACAAGTTCTACTCCTAGTTTTTCAAGAGTTTTTCTTGCAGACAATTCATAGTTAGGCTGTCTTGCAGGTATAGTGCATCCGAGAAATATTGCGTAGCTTGTCATTGTGAAGCCTCCTTCTTTTCTGGTTTAGTAAAACCTGTTGCAGAAAGAATCGTGTTAAGTGCTTCCACGTGAACGGCTTTCAGTGGTGGTAACCCGTATTCTTCGCGTTTCTTTTCAACAAACTTGGAAATTGCAACAATTCGACCATCAGCAATTAGAGCCGAAGCAAAATCGGCGTAAATGTTTGGTGAATTTCCTGCTTCCAACGCAATGTTTCGTAACGCATAGATTACATCAGCGATTTCAACGTCTTGTGGGCACCTTTCTTGGCAGTTAAAGCACGAAGTGCACAACCAGATTGCGTCTCCGGTCAAGATTTCCTGTTTTTCTCCTAACAAAGAAAGTTTAATGATTTCTCTGGGATTGAAACGGGCATCAAGCCTTGCAACTGGACAACTGCTTGCACATGTTCCACATTGGTAACATGCAGTCAGTGTTTCTCCGCCGTGTCTGTGGGTTACTTCTTCTGAAAATGACATGTTTGCATTTTCTTTGGTATTATGGTGTGGCATATCATTTTGCCTCCTTTAGGAATCTCCCATTAGTTTTAGTGTACCTAGCTTGGCGGCGCGTTCGGTCATCATTTTGGCTGCTTCTGCGAATTGTGCGCCTTCGATGAAAACCATTTTGAACATTTCGAGCCGTTCGGGTTCTATGCCGTATTCTTTGAGCAGTATTTTTGCCATATCCATCTTCTTTTCAGCTTTAGCGCTGCCAACCTCGTAGTGACAACCGTCAGTCTTACATCCAACAATCATCACTGCTTGGGCACCAGCTTTGTAGGCTTCAAGAATCTGGTTAACTCTGACGATTCCAGCACACGGGACTTTGATTATTCGCACGTTTGCAGGATACTCCATTTTAGCCATACCAGAAGAGTCCACCGCAGTATGTCCACATTCTTGGCAACAGAACGCTAAAACCAAAGGTTTGGAAGTTCCGTTAACCGACAACAATGCGTTCATTTGTGCAGACATCTGGTTTGGTCGTGAGTGACGGAGTTCGATTGCGTTCAGTGGACAAGTTCCAACACAAACTCCACACCCTTCACAGAGAATTTCGTTAACTTTAGCAACAAAGTGGTCTTCAGTTGTTGGCTCCAATGTTATAGCGCCGTATGGACACATTACTGGACAGAATTCACAGTCACCACAGTAATCCTCGTTGATGATTGCTGTTCTTTGGTCTTTCACAATTTTACCGCTAGTTAAGAACTTGGCTGCCTTCATAGCCGCAGAATGAGCATGCAAAGACGCAGTTGGAGCATCTTTCGGGAATGTCGCTCCTCCACAGAGGTATATTCCGCGCTTTTTTGTTTCAGTTGGTCTAAGTTTTGCGTTGTACTCTTTGAAGAAACCATCCGCTTCTAGGTCAAGACCCAAAATTTCCGCAAGCTCAGCAGTTCCTTCTGCAGGAACCATTGCAGCAGCTAAAACAACTAGGTCAGCTTCTAGGTCCAAGAACCGTTTCAGAAGTGCGTCTTCGACATCGACAATTAGTTTGCCTTTTTCTTCGTCGTTGTAGATTTCGGTTGGGCGTCCTTTAACGAATTTTATGCCCATGTCTCTTGCGCGTTCGTAGTAGTATTCGTGTTCTCTTCCGGTGGTTCGGATGTCGATGTAGCAGATTGAGATTTCTGCGTCTGGGTTAGCTTCTTTTACCAAGGATGCGTTCTTGAGCGAAATCATGCAGCAGATGCTTGAACAATAGGGGTTGTATCGTCTGTCTCTTGAACCAGCACATTGAACGAAAACGATTTTTTTGGCAGGTTTGCCGTCGGAAGGACGAATAATCTTGCCGCCTGTTGGGCCAAAACCGTCAATCATTCGTGCTAACTCAAGGTTAGTGATTACGTCTGGATATTCGTCGTAGTGGTATTCTTTGATGTTGCTGGAATCAAATTCCTTAAAGCCAGTAGCAACAACAATGCTGCCCACATTCAAGGTAACCTGCTCAGTTTGTTGACCTAAATCAATAGCGTTTGTTGGACAAACAGCTACACATTTGGCACATTCTTGGAACTTACAGGCATCCTCATCAATTGCGTAGATTTGTGGATGAACAGTTGGTACGTTCAAGTAGATTGCTTTGCGGTTGTTTAGGTTAGCGTTGTATTCGTCAGGTGTTTCAACAGGACAAACTTCAGCACATTTTCCACAGACCACACATTTGTCTGCATCAACGTATCGAGGTTTCTTTTCGATTGTAACTTTGTAGTTTCCTGGAACGCCTTCAACACTCACAACTTCCGCATTTGTTAAGATGCTCAGGTTAGGAATTTCACTAAAACCAGAACGGTAAACACATTTTCTAGAAGTATGAGTGATGGTTTTCACGTCAGAAGATGGGGATTGAATACAGATGGCACAGTCGTCCGTTGGGAAGAACCGGCCAGCACGAGCAGCCAAACCACCCAGAAACGGAGCTTTTTCAATCAGGTTGACTTCAAACCCTAAATCCGCCAAGTCAACAGCAGTTTGCATACCTGCAATACCGCCACCGATAATCAAAGCAGATTTCAGAGTTGGAAACTCAAGTTTCTCAATAGGCTCAAGAAGTTTTGCACGCTCAATAGCAGACAAAAGCATTGCTTTAGCTTTTTCAGTAGCTTCAGCAGGAGCAGACCTGTGAGGCCACGCACAGTGGTCTTTTAGGTCAATTACTTCAACTAAATAAGAGTTTAAACCTGCATCAGAAACTGCCTGAGCAATGTTAACTTCGCTGAGTTTGGGAAGACTTTCAGCTACAACGACACGGTTGATTTTTCCGCCCTTAATAGCGTCAACAATAGCCTTTAGGCCGTTGCCGCGCCAGAACTCGCTCCCTCTTGCGATGAGAGCGACGTTCGGAACGTTTTTGACGAAATTGGTGAGAGCGTCGAAATCTAGGATGTCAGAGAGCTGTTTTCCGCAGTCAGATAAGAATACTCCGACTTTAGGTTGCTCCATGGTTCATTCGCTCATCTTCTGATGGTCTTTACCAGTTTCTGGTCGCTGTTGTAGACATTGACCTCGAGAGGCATTTCACCAATTGCAAAGTGTGTAGCACAAGCCCAGCATGGGTCGTAAGCGCGGAATGCCATTTCGACTTTGTTTAGCATACCGTCGGTTACTTCTCCACCTTTGATAACGCCTTGGGCTGCATCCTTAATTGACATGCATATGCCTGGTGCGTTATGGGTTGTTGCGACTACTAGGTTTACTTTCTTTGCAAGTGCGTTCTCGTCGAGTTGGTAGTGGTGAATCAAAGTGCCTCGAGCAGCTTCAACAATTCCGACACCTTCACCTGGTTTTCCAGGTTTGTTTCGGATGTCTTTGCTGGTTATTTCAGGGTCTTTGATCAATTCTAGACCACGTTCAGTTGCATACATGAGTTCGATAAGTCGTGCCCAGTGGAAAGCCAAGGTTGCGTGAACAGGTTTACCGCCCAGAGTCTTGTACATCCGCTCATATTCTGCTTGAGCAACTGGTGTTGCCATTCCCTCAGAAGCGTTTAAGCGTCCAAGTGGACCAACACGATAGATACTTGTTCCAGGACCGTCAACAAAGCCTTTCCAGCCAATCTTCTTCAGATATGGCATTTTAACGTAAGTCCATGGTTCAACATGTTCTTCGATTACATCCAAGTATTCTTCTGGACCAAACTTTACGAATTCGTTTCCTTCAGGGTCAACAACACGGACTTTGCCGTCATAGAAGTTCACCTTGTTGTTCTCGTCAACCGTACCCATGTAGCAGGTCTTCAAGTTGTAAGGGTCACTTGTAATCAAGTTGACATAGTCTGCATTTTTCAGAACTACATCGTCAAAGATTTTAAGACTGAATTTTGCGAATTCGTGACAGCTCTTTAGCATGCCTTCAATGTCTGCGCGTTCTTCTTCATTGAGTGCTTTGGCTATACCTCCGGGCATAGCTGCGCTAACAGGGTGAGTTGGTCGTCCTCCAATGATTCCGGTAATTCTTTGTCCGAAGGCTCGGTGTTTGATTACTTCTCCAGCAATGTCCAAGCCAACTTTTTCGATTACTCCAAGGATGTTTCGTTTAGCTGCAGGTGCTTCAGGACCTACAACAAAGTCTGGACCACCAAGGAAGTAGAAGTGAAGTATGTGGTCGTAGATGAAGTAACCACAGTATTCTAGTTCTCGCAGTTTTTTGGCTGTTTCTGTTGGTTCAACATTGAATGCGGCGTCTAATGCTTTTGCTCCAGCCATGTGGTGAGCAACCGGGCAGACTCCACAGATTCTGGTTGTGATGATTGGTAGGTCTTCGGCGCGTCGTCCTTCACAGAATTTCTCGAAACCTCGTAGTTCGGGAACTTGGAAGTATGCGTTTTCTACGTTTCCGTCATCGTTAAGGAATATGGTTATTTTTCCGTGTCCTTCTAGTCGGGTAATTGGGTCAATTACTATTTCTCTCATTTCTGAACTTTCCTCCTAAGAATAGAGTGAGCTAATGAATACTTGTAGAACGTTCCAATGGGATCCACAATCTGTTTAACAACCTCTGGACTAGCAGCCAAAGATGCAAGAGCACTAATAGCCGCAGCACCTTGATCGTCAACACGAGGACCTGGACCTCCACACCCAGTGCAGGGTATGTTAACGTTTGGACATTGAGAACCGCAACCAGCACGAGTAGCTGGACCCATGCAGATTACGCCTTGATCCAAGAAACAGGTTACACCATCGTCTTCAATTTCGTAGATTCTTTTTATTTCAGTGATTTGAGTGTGTTTCTTCTCCCGTTCGCATTCATCACAGACTGACTTGTCTGGCAAGAAGCTTGAACCCTTAGGGGGCATATTTCCACTGATCAATGCAGTAAACATGCTCAGGATAGCAGGAATAGGTGGAGGACAACCTGAAATTGTGTAGTCAACATCCACGGTTTGTGGCAAGGTTTTCACAGTGTCATAAATTTCTGGAAGTTCTAGTTCGCCTTCCTTGACTTTGACACGTGTTTGAGGTGTTATAGATTCGGGGTTCACAGTTGATGGAGTTTCAAGATATGCTCGCTCAAAGACATCAGATTTTTCCCAAAGATTTGCAAGGCTTTTCACACAACCATCGTTGGCGCATGAGCCAAATGCTACAAGGATCTTTGATTTCCGTCTTAGAAGTTTAGCCATCTTTTCATTTTCTTCTGTTCTTATTGCGCCGTTGAAGAAGCAAGCATCTATACTTTTGTCTGGCATAGCCTCGACATCTTTGTATTTGATGTCTATAGCAACAGGCCAAAAGACTATATCAGCCGCTGCAACGACATCCAAGATTTTTTCGTTGACGTCCAGAACTGCTACTTCGCAGCCTCCACAACTAGCCGCCCAATAAAAAGCGATCTTTAGTTTTTCCTTTCCCATTAGGAATCACCGTTTACAAGAAGGTCGATTAAAGGGAAGCGGACAAATAAAGTTTTCTTTTATCAAATATTTCAGACACATCAAAACTATGTGTCAATAAAAAATGGACTGGTAGCCAAAAAAAGGCTAAAGGGGGTAAACAAAGAATTTGTTTACAAATTTAACAGGGGTTACTAGAGCTTTCTGAGCACCATTTCGGCTGCTAGAGTGACTGGTTCCCAAGTTTCGGATACTGGAGGAGCGTAACATGTTTCTGCTTTGGCTAGTTCTTGGATGGTCATTTGGTTGATTATTGCATAAGTTAGCATGTTGATTCGTTGTGTTACTTCTTCTCCGCCAATGATTTGGGCACCCACCAGTTTTCCGCTTTCTTTGTCTGCAACAAGTTTTACGCGGATAGGTAATGCTCCAGGGAAGTAGTCTGCTCGTGTTTTTGATACTATTGTGCCTGAAACGGTTTGTATTCCAGATCGTCCAGCCATAAATTCAGTTAGTCCGGTTCCGCCGACTTCTGTTTCGAACAGGCGGGTGATCCATGAACCTAAAGCTCCGTTGAATACTGCGTATCCTCCGGCTGCGTTGATTCCTGCTACTTTTGCTTGTCGTACTGCGGTTGTTCCTAGTTGGCTCATCATTGGTCTGTTAGTGACTATGTTTATTGACTCGGCACAGTCGCCTGCGGCGTAGACGTCTTTGATGTTGGTTTCCATTTTGATGTTTGTTGTGATTCCTTTTTGTCCAAGTGCTACTCCAGCATTCTTTGCCAAGTCAAGATTAGCTCTTACACCTGTGGCAACAACCACAAAATCAGTTGGAATGGTTTCTCCGCCAACAAGAACACCATTTACTTTGTCGTCTCCAAGGAACTCTTCTGCTCCTTTTCCAACAATGATGTTCATACCTTTTTCTTCAAGTGCTTCTTGGACGCGGTCTGCCATTGCTTTGTCCAACAATACGGGGAGAACATAAGGCAGAAATTCTACTACTGTAGTTTTTAGTCCTTTTTCAAGGCATGCTACAGCTACTTCTAAGCCTATTAATCCAGCGCCGATAATTACTGCAGATTTTGCAGTTTCCATTGCTTTTGCGATGCCTGCGCCGTCGTCTAGGGTTCGAACCATGTAGATTCCTTTCTTGTCTTTTCCTTTTACGGGTGGCAAGAATGGGTCAGCGCCTGTTGATATGACTAAACTGTCGTATTCAAGGGTGTCTTTGGTGCCGTTTTTGTCGGTTATGTCAACTGTTTTTGCTTTTGCGTCAATGTTTGTTACTGTTGTTTCGGTTAGAAGGTTAAGTTTCATCATTTTGTAGAACCGTTCAGGAAAGACTACAAGGTCGTCAAATTCTTTTATGTGTCCACCCAACACGAAGGGTAGTCCACAACGAGAGTATGCGGGTTTTTTCTCTTTTGTTATAAGAGTTATTTCTGCGGTTCTATCTGTTTTTCTGGCTGCCGATGCTGCGTCAAGACCAGCAGCATGGGCTCCAATAATTATGATTTTTCGAGGCATAAATCATCAACTTTTGGTTGTCAAACTAAGAACTAGTTTTGCATATTAATCTTATTCTTAGCAGTAGTTGCCAAGAAAAAAGGTTACAAAAAGGGGTTACTCTTCATTTTTTGTAAGAGCATACTTGCGGGTTTTGGCGTCACAGTCGATGTCGCCGTCGCTAAAGAGTTTTTTTAGCGCGTTGAAAACCTTTTTTTCTTTATATTCAAGAGTTTCAGCTATTTCAGATAGTGTCATCGGTTTTTCGGATAGTAATGTAACTATTTGTTTATGGATTTTTGCCATTTTGAATCCCCGCGTAGGTTTGTACAATCTGATGTGTATAATCATAGATAAAATATTTGTTAAAGAAAAAAGTGTAAGTGAACCAATTTGCTAATAGCCCAATTGGTTTTCGCAGGAAAACCTGAAGGCAATATGTTATTAGCGTGGTTATGCTTCTTTTGCGAGCTCTTTGTGCCAAGTTACAGCTGCATCGAAGTTCATGATCTTTTTCAGGTCTTCATCTAGGTTTGATGGGTCTACTACTAAGATCCAGCCTTCACCGTATGGGTCTTCGTTGAGTAGTTCTGGCTTTGATTCTAGTTCTTCGTTTACTTCTGCGATTGTGCCGCTGACTGGGGCAATTAGGTCTGATACTGCTTTAACTGATTCTAGTGTGCCTAGTGGTTCGTTTTGGGTTACGGTGTCACCTGCGCTGGGTAGTTCAACGTATACAATGTCGTGGAGTTGTTTTTGTGCGAAATCGATCATTCCAATTTTTACTTTTCCGTTTTCTACGCGTGCCCACATGTACTCTTTGTGGTAATACAGATCTTCTGGCACTTCGTAGTCTTCTACTTTGACCATTTTTCCACCTCGATTAGTTACGTTATTGTGATACGGGTTTGTCTTAAAAAAGTAACGATTCTATTCTATTGCAACTCATGAACTAACCGATTTGCATCAGGCACACTGCAAGCCGAAAGTGACTTATGTTTATAAAGGGTACAATTTTTGAGGCGTTTTGTGTTGTCTGAAGAGATAGAGGAAACAAACGCACTAGAGTGGAAAAAACGAGTTCTGGAAGCAAAAAGGTTGACAGTTGTAGAGTTTTGGCATCAACAATGTCCTCACTGCCAAACAGTTGAACCAATCTACGGTGAACTTTCAGAAGAGTACGGAAGCAAACTAAAGTTCACTAAACTCAACGTTTTGGATAGCCCCGAAAACCAGCAAATCGCAGCAAAATATGGCGTAATGGGAACACCTACGTTCCTGTTTTT
>JAOZIC010000148.1:0-2720 GCA_026014605.1 Candidatus Bathyarchaeota archaeon | reverse complement strand
GTTGTAGACTTCGCGGATTGTTTCATCTGAGCCAATTACGTCAATTAACGCCGCATCTACGCTAGCGTCTTTTAGTTGTTTTGCTGCAGAAAAATCGACCACGCCAGTGTGAACAAAAACAGTTAACCCTAGTTCTTTTTTGATTTCTGCGATAGAATCCACAAATCGGTCAAGGGGAACAGAACCGTCTGGAAGACATCCACCGCTGATAAGGCACCCAACTGCGCCTTTTGCTTTGAGGTTTTTACATAAATCAAAAAGTTTTTCGGGAGTAGTTGCTGAGTGCATTGTTTCCAGCACTTTTCCGTAACAGTGTTTGCATTTCAGCGAACAAGAAGAACCAGTAACAGATATTGAAGGAAAAGCGTTTGGTGACGAACAGAAATAGTCTGTTTTATAGTAAACAAAACTTGGAGCATAAAACCTGATTTGTCCAGTTCGATTTGCAAATGTTCCTGCTTCAATTAAGGAAACTAACTCGTTGTTGGGCATTTGCCAAAGGGTTTGGGCGTCTAGGTTTGTCATACCTGCTTTACTTCGCCAAAAGGTTTCTAAAAACTTTGAGGTAGCTAACTAGACTTTCTGTGGTGTGAAGATAAGAATGCTAGTTGTTAGTGATGTAAATATATGCGCAAAAAATACTAGAAGGTAGTTTCAATGTTCGGTGATGCACAATGACGACCAATAACTACCCAGAAACAGTCCGAGTTTCTACGGGCTCAGCAATAATGCTTGGTTTACTGAAAGGAAAACTTGATGCAGAACCCACAACAGCCTATTTGCTAATGTGCAGAGCTGAAAAATGTTCGGCTAACTGCGGTTTTTGTCCCCAAGCAAGAAAAAGTAAAGGCAGAGCAGATATGCTCTCGCGGGTTACTTGGCCTACTTTTCCAACGAAAAAGGTTGTTGAAGCCATACAAACAAGCGTGAAAGATGGAAAAATTAAGAGGGTTTGTATTCAATCGTTGAACTATCCGCAGGTTTTTGACGATGTCATGGGGTTGGTTAAGAGAATCAAGTCTGTGGTTGATGTTGCTGTTTCTGTTTCGTGTAAACCGTTGGGCTCCAACAAAATGAAAGTTTGGAAAGAGGTTGGAGTAAACAGGGTGAGCATAGCATTAGATGCTGCTACACCAGAAATATTTGACGAAGTAAAAGGCAAAAACATTGGTGGTCCTTACCGTTGGGAAAATCAACTTGAAGCTCTTAAAGAGGCTGTCAACGTTTTTGGACAAGGTTCTGTAAGCACACATCTTATTGTTGGATTGGGAGAAACCGAAAAACAGCTTTGCCAGACAATTCAATGGTGCATCAACTCAGGAGTTTATCCAGCCCTGTTTGCTTTCACACCAATCGCTGGAACGACTCTGGAAAACCACTCTCAGCCAGCGCTTAGCCACTACCGTAGAGTTCAGCTTGCCCATTATTTGTTAACTCATAAAAAAACGTGCATTGAAAAGATGCAGTTTGACAAAGATGGAAAAATTACTGATTTTGGAGTGTCAAAAGAGCAACTTTATGAAGCGACAGATTCAGGTGAGCCGTTTCGCACGTCAGGTTGTCCGAGTTGCAATAGACCATACTACAATGAAAGACCCGGTGGTCCGCTGTATAATTACCCAAGAAAGCTTCTAGCAGAAGAGGTTGAAAAAATAAAGAAAACGTTGGGTTTTTAGACCCAAACGCGTTTTGGTTTTCTCATCAACAAAACAAAAACGGTTACGGCTGCAACTGCGGTTGTTACAACAAAGATGTACATCAGGCTTCGTGTAGAGTCTACTTCTTCTTTGAGTTCTGTTTCCAGTTCAGTGTAAGTAGATTCTAGGTCGGTGTAGTTTTGGACAAATGACTGGAATGTTGCGTTTAGTTCGTTGTAATCCGTTTGTAGTTGTTCTAATGCCACGTTTTTAACGTATGTTAAAACGAATCCAGAGGATGGAATCTTTTGTGGTGCACCGTCTACTTCCCATTCACAGCTTATTGTGCCGCATGTTAATCCGGGAGACATGTTGTCTGGGATGGTTACGGTGTATTGGATGGTGTGGGAATCTAGGTAGTAGTTGTTTAGATGAGTGATTTGGTCTAGGTACACTTTTTGTGTGGCGTTGACTAAGCCGTAAAGTTCTATGTAGATGTTTTTGACGAAAACTGGTTCTGCGCCAGAGCTTGTGTTTACGGTAATAGTTATGTTTTCACCTGGATAAGCTTCCACAGGGGCAACAATGTTAATTCTCAATCCACCATATTCGAGGCGGTAAACAGTTTGGGTATCTTCGGGAGCTGCATTGCCTATTCCAGAGAAAGCCAAAGTTAGCAGTAAGACAGACAAAACCGTTACAAAGATTTTTTTGTATTTCAATTTGTAAACCTCTCAAAACTACTGTGCAATCTTTTCGGGTAAAATAATATTTAACAGTTGTTATGTGGTTCGAATATAGTTCCATATTTGCACGTCAGAAAAACAACAAAACAGTTTCAAAACTTGACAAGAAAACATGCTATCGTATCGAACGAACAAAATTTTGGTACATATAGACAAAATATACCAAAGCAAAAAGTGTCAGAAAAATCTCGAACGACAAAATCACTTGGTTTTGCTCAGTTGCTTTGAAAAACCCTGTTTGCCAAATGTCCCAAAATACTAAAGCCTGTAAAAAGATAGCACCGCTTACACAACTTAGACCTAAACTGTGGAACAGGTATCGCAAACGTTGTGGCGG
>JAOZIC010000185.1 GCA_026014605.1 Candidatus Bathyarchaeota archaeon | reverse complement strand
GCGTATGAGCCAACGGTGACTTTGTGTAAAGTCACAAGAAAACTAATGACAGGAGACCAAGTGAAGGTGTTCGGGGGTGTCCGCTGTCTGGATTCTAACAGGTTAACTGTTAACCTTGAAAAACTGCAGGTGCTAGAGTTAGTCCCCAGTCTCATGTTTGTTAACCCAGTTTGCCCTGAATGTGGAAAACGCACCAAGTCTATGGGAAAAAATCAAGGGTTTAGGTGCGACAAATGCGGTTTTCGTTCGTCTGACTTGAAAAAGTTGGAAATTAAACAAGAACGTGGGCTGGATGTTGGTTTGTATATTACTTCTCCGCGTTCTCAGAGGCATCTTACCAAGCCGTTTGTTCGGTATGGAAGGGAAAAAGTTGGTTTGCCTCAAGAAATGATTGAAAACTGGCATTTTCCATAAAAACAGTGCAACACCATTTCTGGGTGTTCCAAACGGCAAAGGTTTCTTTCTGGTTTAATGACGGTTTTGACAGTAAACTTAAATGCGTCTGCAGAAAAGTTACGGAAGGAAAACGGGGAAGCCATGAAGTTCTCTTTCATTAATCCTGGTCCTAATCCTGAAATGCCTATCGAAGATGTTAAAAAAATGGTAGGCGCAGCCCCGCCCCTAGGCATGCTCTATATTGCAAGTTATCTAAAACAAAACGGCGTAGAGACTTCGATAATAGACGAAGCTGCCCAAGGTTTCTCGTTGAAAAAAACGTTAGATTGGGTAAAAAAAGAGAACCCAGACATCCTAGGATTTTCTACACTAAGCGCAACAGGACGCAAAGCAGCCTTAATTGCCAAGCACGTGAAAGAGGAAAACCCCAATATCGCCATCACGTTTGGCAACTTTTTTGCCACGTTTAATGCTGAACGAATTTTGAACAAGTACCCAGCGGTGGACTACATCGTCAGGGGAGAGGGAGAACACACGAGCCTTGAATTGGCAAAGTGTCTTGAAAAAAATGGGGATTTAAAGAAGGTTTTGGGGATTAACTTTCGGTACAACGGAAAAGTAATCTCCACAGAAGACAGGCCCCTAATCAAGGACATAGACTCGTTGCCGTTTCCTGACAGGGAAATGTTAGATGCCGAGTATCATAATACTACGGCGGGGATTGTTGTTGCGCCGAAAAAGTTCAGCGGCTTTGTTACTTCACGAGGCTGTGTTTACCGTTGCCGTTTTTGTGGATGCCGAAGGTTAGCTCGGACGCTTTGGCGGTCGAGGTCTGTTGATAACATCATGGAAGAGTTGCATCTGTTGTCCAGTCAGGGCTATAAGCAGTTTTTGTTTGTTGACGATAACTTTACTTTGAATCCTAAAAGGGTCATGAAGCTGTGCCGCAGGATGAAGAAAGAAAAGGTTGATGTTGAATTTTTTGCTGAGGGCAGGGTTGACCATTGTCCGCAGGAAATGTTGCAGGAGATGGTTCGGGCTAACTGTAGAATGATTTATTTTGGGATTGAAAACGGTACTCAGAAGGTTTTGGATTACTACGACAAGCAAACTACGCCGCAGCAGGCGTTGGATGCGGTTAGAAGTGCGCGAAAGGTTGGAATTGACGTTATTGTGGCGTCGTTTATTGTGGGTGCT
>JAOZIC010000175.1 GCA_026014605.1 Candidatus Bathyarchaeota archaeon | reverse complement strand
CTGCGGTCTTTCTACCAGATATTACATCGTCAATCCTCAAAATCATGGTTGCCGCTTCTGAAGCTGATTTTATTGCTTGTTCCTTAACGCTTAACGGTTCGATTACTCCATTCTTGAGCATGTCAACAACCTTGCCAGCGAAAACATCAACACCCATAGAATACCCTTTGGATTTCTCATGAACGGATCTCAGGTTAACCAATATGTCAATTTGTTCTAAGCCTGCATTCTCAGCTAACGTTTTAGGAATTATTTCCAAGGATTTCGCAAAAGCCTCAACTGCCAACTGTTCTCTACCGCCGATCTGAACAGCATACTCTCGTAGTTGCTTAGCCATTTCAGTTTCTGCGGCTCCACCACCAGCAACAACCTTGTTTTTCTTGTATATATCAGCAATAACTGACAAAACATCATGCATAATACGCTCAGCCTCGTTCACCATTCGCTCTAAACCTGCGCGTATCAGAATTGAAACAGATTTAGGATTCTTGCAACCCTCGACGAAAACCATCTTATCATCGCCAATCTTTCGCTCTTCCACAAGCTCAGCATAACCCAAATCTTCCGGTCTAATATCATCCAAGTTCGTAATAACTTTCCCAGCGGTTGCTCTTGAGAGCTTTTTCATATCAGACTCGTTTGCACGTCTAACAGCCAGTATTCCTTCCTGTGCAAGGAAATATTGAGCAGTATCATCTATTCCTTTTTGACAAATCAAAACATTAGCGTTTGCTTTCTTGATTTTCTCAACCATATTCCTAAGCATGCTAGTTTCTTTATCTAAGAACCCCGCGATTTGAGCAGGGTCATTAATTCTAATCTGAGCACTGACTTCAGTTTTTTTAACTTCTAATGCTGTATCAACAAGGGCAATTTGAGCCTGTTTCACGCTTCTGGGCATACCCGAATGAACTATTTCTTTGTCCACTATTATGCCACTCACAAGCTCTGTGTCTTGAAGACTTTTTCCCTCTTTCTTTACGATCTGGATGTTGTCGATGTCAACAACCCATCGGTCTACACGTTTTTCAGCTATTTGCTTAACTGCGTCAACAGCGATATCAGCAAAGTGTTCTTTTGCTGCACCTACAGCCTTGCTTCCCATTGCTGTCCTAGCAACGTTCTTCAATGTCTCTTTGTCATTCAAATCCACAGTTTGGCTGATTTTTTCCAAGATTTCTAGAGCTTTTTGAGCTGCTTTCCGGTAACCATCCACAATCAATGTTGGATGAATTTTCTGTTCTAGCAGTTCTTCAGCCATTTTTAGCAGTTCTCCTGATAGAACTACCGCAGTTGTTGTTCCATCTCCCACCATGTCATCTTGGGTTTTGGCGACTTCAACAATCATCTTTGCTGCTGGATGTTGGACATCTATTTCATCAAGTATTGTTGCTCCGTCGTTGGTTATGGTTATGTCGCCTAGGCTGTCTACAATCATTTTGTCCATGCCACGGGGTCCAAGCGTAGACCGTACTGCTTCAGCAATAACTTTGGCGGCCATAATATTGTTTTTCTGGGCCTCCTTCCCTCTGCTCCTTGAAGTTCCTTCCTTCAAAATAAGTACAGGTTGTCCAGACTGAGTTTGTGTTAAATATGCCAT
>JAOZIC010000140.1:6547-12550 GCA_026014605.1 Candidatus Bathyarchaeota archaeon | reverse complement strand
CCGTAGCGGGTCTTTACTATTGACTCTCCTGTGGTTTCGTTTCTGAACTCTACGTAATCGTCCAACATTTTTCCCGCTGGCTCATCGCCATAATAAACGCCCAGAAATTTTGTTCCCCACTTTTGCTTGGCACTCTCTAACCAAGGCGAAAAGGTTTCTTCCATATAATGCCCAAAATATGGCAAAAAATACAAGCCTTCAGAAACTGCGTAATCCCCAAGTTCGTCTACGCTTTCCAGATTTCGTTGCAAGATGCCTGACTGTAAAACAAAAAGGTTTGTGTAACCCTTGACTTTGTCGATTAGGAGTTTTGCATTTTCAACAGAGTTGCCGCAATATGTGATGCCAACATAAACTGTTTCTTTTTGGTTAAAGCTGTAATTTGCAAAAAAGGCACCTAACAGCACTGAAGCAATAATGATAACCGCCAAGATTACTAGCGTTTTTTTCATTGAGGGGCACCATAGAGGTTAGAGTATCATAAGTGGTTAGAACGTAAAACGTTTTCATAACGTTTGTTCATGGTCTATAAATATAGAATTAGCATCCAAAGAGTTAAAATATTTCTATCATATAATAATTGTTAGGGACGGGGGCGTTTATACTGACAAGAAGTAAACTCAGGACTTTATCAATAGCAATACTGGTTATGGTTATTGCTGTACCAACCTATGTTTCGGTTGTATCCTCATCAACAGGATACATCAAAATAAACAGCAAAACACAAAGCACTCCAAACCAGCCTGTACAGGCGGGCGGCACTGTAAACCTGTATTTTGCAGACGTAACTTGGTCAGGTAGCAAATTCTATTTGGTAATGAGTTATGACTCCAACCCTGAGGTATCAGTAGGTGACGTGATATACAGTCCCATGATTTCGGTTGCTGATGTAACCAACCAAGCAGGCACACAATCTTACTCAAGTGGCTTGGGCTCTTGGATTGTTGGAAATAACTGGGTTAACGGCAGTATCGCCCCAAACATACCAGTAGGAAGTTACACCATCAAGGCTTTTGACAATCTTGGAGAAGACGCAGCAGTAACTGATGCATTCATTAACGTATATTCAGTTACAACCGATGCTACCCTGCAGGTTTTTCCGTTGTCTGGACCTGGCGGAATTGACGTTTCGATTACGGGTTCAGGATACCCAATATCTTCGGTTGTTACTATAGCATATTATGACCCAGCGTTTGGGTCTTGGAATTTTTTGGGCTCAACAACATCTGACGGAACAGGAAGCATCGCATTTATAACAGAAGTACCCGACCTAAGAAAAGCAGGGAGCATGGGCGATTACCCAGAATCATATGTTCAGGTGTCATACCGTTCAGAGATTAATGGCATCGTGTACGCTTATGCAGATTATAACCAGTATTCAAGGGGACTAAAAACAGTTGGAACCCAAACAGCCAACGGACTTTATGGAAACGGCACAAGCTTTGCCTCATCGATCAAGGTTAAAGCGGGTGAAACACTTACGATTTCTGGCAAATATTTCCACCCAGGAGTTATTTACGTTAGATGGGATGGAGTTGCGGTAGTGGGCACGGTAACCAGCAATGAATGGGCCTACGCCCAAATAATTGGAACAACAACAGCCGATCAACAAACAGGTTCCTTTTCGACAACAGTAACAATCCCAACAGCAAGTGCTGGAGAGCACTATATTGCAGTTGAAGATTCTGAAAGTAGGTTGATGTTTAAAATCAGTACTTATCAGGCTTTGTTAACGGTTTCTCCGCTTTCAGGACCTGGAGGAGTTTCGGTAACGTTTGCTGGTTCAGGTTATCCAGCGTCCAGTCAAATCACTTTGTCGTATCTTGACCCAATGTTTAGTACTTGGAGTTTGTTGGGAACAACAACCAGTGATGAATCAGGACAAATCACGTTTACAACCGAGATGCCAGACATGAGAGCAGCAATAGGGTATGCTGGCGATACGTCACCAGATTACGAAAAGTTGTCGTTCAGATCAGAGCAGGCAGGCATTGTTTACGGTTTCGCAGAGTACATCCAATACGCAAGGGGACTGAAAATAGTTGGAACCCAAACAGCCAACGGACTTTATGGAAACGGCACAAACTTTGCATCAACAATTATCGTAAATCCAGGCGACACCCTAATGATTGCTGGCCAATACTTCCATCCGGGGGTTGTTTATGTTAGGTGGGATGGGGTTCCAATTGTGGGAACTGTAACAAAAAATGAGTGGGCGAATGCTCAGATAATTGGAACAACAACAGCCAGCCAGCTAACGGGCTATTTTGAAACGTCAGTAACAATCCCAACAGCTGCTGCGGGAAACCATTTCATGTCCATTGAAGATTCAGAAACTAATTTCATCATCATCGTAGCCATGAACGGAACAACAACGGAACCTGAACCAGGAAAGACTGCAACAGGTATTTCGATTTCAACAAGCTGTTCCTCGACAGTTACGGGTTTTGAAGTTGAAATTTCTGGTACTCTTTTTGATGTTTACGGAAATAAAATTCAGGGACAAACAGTCATGTTGTATTACGCCGCACAAGGAGCCAGCACTTGGACGCCTATTACTTCGGGGCAAACAAACATTAACGGAGTTTATTCTGCAGTTTGGGTTCCACCCAGCACGGGATTGTTCACAATCAAAGTAGACTGGGCAGGAACAGAAACATACAGCATGTCAAGTAACACCGCAGCGATAAACAGCATCACCTACGACAACGAATACGTTTTCTCTGTTGAATCAAACTCCACAATATCTGACCTTGCATTCAATTCAACCGACCGGACATTGACTTTCACAGCACAAGGAGAAACAGGAACACAAGGCTACGCGAAAGTAATTATATCCAAAACGCTCGTAGATGACCCCGCAAGTATCACAATTCTTCTTGACGGAAACCAAATGGATTACTCGTTAACATCAACTGACGATTCTTGGTGTTTAATAATAGATTACCAACACAGCACGCACCAGTTTGTTGTTGACCTAAACGTGAATGCGATTCCAGAGTTTACGTCAGGAATAATAATGTTAGGCATATTCATTGTGGCTACAATTGCTTTAATAACATACACAAAAACTGCGAAAAGAAAAAAAGGTGAGATTAGACCGTGAAGCGTTTTTTGCGTCAGCAGGTCTAAACTATTGTTTTCGTTTCTTTGAGTGCTTGCGCAGATATTTCGAGCCAACTATCAGCGAAACAGATGATAAAGCGCCCATAACAGCAAATGTTAAGCCCTCTGGAATTGCATCCATCGTATAGTTGTTTATTCCCCAAGTGTCTGGAACGTCTTGCTCGGTTGGTGGCCACGCTAATACTCCAGCTTCACTGTTGCTCTCGTCGTATACTGCTACACGCAATCCAGGTATTTCAGACAACAGAACCACCCCAGATGTTTTTTCTATCGTGATTTCTAGAATCCAGTGAAGAGTACTTGATGCAGGAGAATCACTTATCGAGTCCGCCCATGTTATTTCACCGGCGTCGGGCGTAACTTCAACCCAACCTGACCCATCGCCTTCATAGACAGTTAAATCTGTGTGTCCTACGATTTCGATTCTGTAATCTCCAGCCATTGGAGCGGTGCCTCCGTCTAAACTGCCGTCAAAGCATATTTGCCAGTAGTCGCCAGCGTCGTTTGTGTCGTCGTTAAGGATTTCGATTATAAACTGTGTGTAAACTAGTCCTGTGTAACTGAATGTGCTTCTGAAGAAAATGTCTGCTGAGATGTTAGTTTGTTCTCCGTCGGTCCATTCATCTTCGGATGTCCAGGCTCCGTCAATTGTGGGTTCGACAACAACGGCGTATTCGACTCTTTCGTATCCGGGTTCGCTTGCTTGAATCGTTGTAATTGGTACCAGCAAAATTAAACTGCAAAGAACGAACAGCAAGAAAGCTCTTTTAATTGTCAAATGCAGTCCCCCATTTTTTTATATTTGAATATTCGTCTAATTCAGTTTAAGAATTTTTCTATAAGATATTAAAAAATGAAAAAATGAATTATTGATTAATAAACCAATAGGTCATAAAAAAGGTGGATATTAGACATTGACTCATCCAATTCATCGTCAAGTCTAAACACTAGTTTTCATGCTTCTTTATACGCTTCTGCAGATACCTAGAACCAACAAGTAACGAAACTGACGACAAAACACCCATAACAGCAAACGTTAAGCCCTCCGGAATCGAGTCCGACGAATAAGTTGAGATTAATCCCCACTCATCTGGAACATCTACAGAACTGTCTGGTGCCCATGCTTGAACCCCAGCTTCGCTGTTGCTTGCGTCGTAAGCTGCAACTCGAAGTCCAGTTGGTGGTGCGTTACCTATCATCATATTTCCTCCAGTCTTTATGAAGGTGAACTCTAAAATCCAGTGAGGGGTACTGTTAAGTGGAGAATCACTTATCGAATCTGCCCACGTTATTTCGCCACCTGAAGCAATTTCATCCCAGCCCTGTCCATTTCCTTCATAAACTGTTAGGGTCGTGTGACCAACAATGTCTACTCTGAAGTCTCCTGCCTGAGGTGCAGTGCCTCCTCCGTTGCTATCATCAAAACAGAATTGCCAGTAGTCTTCAGCATCATCAGTGTCATCAGTAAAAAGTTCTACACAAAACTCACAGGAATAAGTATTCAAGTCCACATTATACAAGAAAGCAAAGTCATCAGAAACTGGGACAAGCAGGGCGTCGTTCCATTCATCTTCTGTAGTCCACTCTCCATCAACAGTAGCGGCTACAACACCGCCAGTATATTCTATGATTGAGTAGTCTGGGTTGCCCGCCATGACAGTTCCAAAAGTCATTATTATTAGTATGCTGAATAGCATGATTGTCGTTAATGTTCGCTTCATAATCAATCAACCCCCTGATGTGTTAACAATTGGTTATTAGTTCAACTATCGTTAATAACTTTCGGTTATAACTAAAAGTTAAACCATGGTGTTTTGAAGAAATAGCCACGAATACACCCAGAAACGGCTTACAAATTTCTACGTTTAGCTCCAAAAGCAACAGAAAAACGAGTGAAAACTAAACATACAAAATACGCCACCCAAAAATCAGGATACAACCCTACAGCGTTGATATTGAGCCTAAATTCATAAGCATATTAAATGCAGACAGTTCACCTCAGTTTATGTCTCAACAAGTCGTGGTTAGACAACCAACCGAAACAAAAACAGTATGCACAACATGCAAACACTTCAAAGAAAAAGAAGAACACTACTTTTGCATGTTCTACGACGCCTTTCTCGCAGAGGAAACACTGTGCATTCCTTGCGAGTTTAAAGAAGAAAACGAAGTTTCAGTTATCTACTAAGAACCCTTCTGTTGTTTTAGCTTCTTTACGGCAGTTAATGCAGCAAACGCAGAAGACTCCAAACTTGAAGCCGCAGATTCCATCACATTTAGATACACTAGCCCGTTGTCGAGAAAAGCGTCTGGAATCTTTTCTACTGGTTTGAAACAAGGATAAGCCGCGTTCCAAGTGTGATCCAAAACTATAGTTCCATTCTTGAAAAGTTCGTCACAGACGGAATCGCCGATGGGTTGTGTTGACGTAACAGTTACCCACGACTCGCCTCTGGTTGAGCCCCTGATAGAAAAACGGGTTATCGGGTCTACTTCTTTTGAAGTGAGTATAATCGAAGGCAACTCAGAGGAATCAAAGTTAAAGTAGCTCGGTTTCACAACGCCTTTCATTAACTGGATGTATATTCTTTGGTAATCTCGACGCTGCCTTCCTTGAATTGATACGCCTTCAAATGTTATATCAGCAACCTCCAGCGGCGTGGCAATTATGACTGCGTCAAAAACTGAACTGTTCTTGGTATCAGAAACCCGAAAGCTACCGTTTGACGTTTTTTCGACAGCGTTAACCTTAGTTTCAAGCCTAACCTCAGAGTTGGATGCTTCAAGTAGTTTTTGTGGCAAAACTTCGTTTCCGTCTTTTAGACTGTAAATCGATTCAGCATAGACACCCAACAAAGAAGAAAGCCCAGCAAACCC
>JAOZIC010000140.1:0-6447 GCA_026014605.1 Candidatus Bathyarchaeota archaeon | reverse complement strand
GTTCTGGGATACACGCCGATTAAAACTGCGTGCGCAACCTGTCAAACTCCAGATGATAAGATTCCGAAAACATCCAAGTTGCCCAGCAAAAAATGTTTGATACGCCAGTGCGTGGACAAAACAGGAATTGACAACTGTGCATACTGTAGCCGGTTTCCCTGCGGCACATTAAAAGACACGGCTGGGCTGTGGAACAGAAAAAGTATTGAAACAAGGCTTGGACAGCAAATTTCTGAAGACCAATACCACAAGTTTGTGGAACCTTTTGAAGGGTTAACGCGTCTAGAGGGAATCCGTTCGTCACTTAAATCAGACCAGATAGTAGAGCCCGCAAAAGCCACTGAATCTAAAATGAAGACTGTTGAGTTTCCAAAGAATCTACAACAGGATGTTGCATCGTTTAAGGCAGTGCACAAGTTACTAACAAACATACAAAACTCAGATTTTGGACTAAAAGACTCGGACACTTTTGCTCAGATGCACAAACTTGAAAAACAAAAAATGCACGTGTTGCGGTTTCTTTGGATTCTTGCAAGTCATGGCAAACTCGAAAAAGAAAACACCACACTTGTTATCGACGCACAAACATACATGAATAACAGAGGACAAGAAAAAAATCTGGCGATGCGGACTTTTGTTGAAAATGTTGTTTTCAAAAATCTGTCACAGTTTGGCGTTGACTCTGAACTAGTCCCGTTAAATGATGCAAAGAACGAGCAAATAACCACGGGCACAGGCTATCTTCGGAAAAACGGTTGGTTACTAAAAATCTGGTTTATGAAAAAAACTGGTGGCGCAGATTTACTTAAAGCACTTCAAAATTATGCAAAGAAATTGGACAAAAAATATGGTTCAAAGGCGTTTCGAGTCTTTCAACAAGCAGACATGACAGTGTTATCGAAGTGATAAGTTCTGGTTTTGAAGATTTGGTTGTTCTTCGTAATTGGGTAGACAAGAAGTTATAATAGACCCAAGTGAATCTACGAACAGCCACAAAGGTGCTGAAGCTGAAATACAAATTAAATGATGCCATAAAAAATTCAAAACAACTAACGGAAAAACCGCCGCTCTTCGAAGCAGGTGAACAACTGTTCTGGAACGACCCACACATATCCAAAGGTATGCTTCAAGCACATCTAAACTCAGAAAACGACATTGGCAGCCGCAAACACGCTACAATCGATAAAGAAGTAAACCACCTTATGAACTCTGTTTTCAAATCTGGCGACCGAATACTTGACCTTGGTTGTGGACCGGGGCTATATTCTAGTCGTTTTGCAAAAATGGGGTTAAAGGTTGTTGGTATCGACATTTCTCAGCGTTCGTTAGATTATGCTAAGAAACAAGCGGAAACTGACGACCTAGACATAGATTACAGTTGTCAAGACTTTTTTGAAATAGATTTCGAAGAAGAATTTGACCACATCATCCAAGTCAACGGCGAATTGAACACCTTTTCCGATGCTCAAAGGGACAAACTGTTATCGAAACTGTGGCAAGCACTAAAACCGGAGGGTCTTTTGGTCTTTGATGTTACGACCCGCGCTCTAAGACAGAAGTATAAGCTGAGAAACAGTTGGTATGCGGGCAATGAAAGTTTCTGGCGTGATAGACCTCATTTGGTGTTAGAGCAAGGTTATGATTATCCCGAGGACAATGTTTTCTTGAACAGGTACATAGTATTCGACCAAGATGGAGTAACTGATTACCGTCTGTGGTTCCACGACTACAGCCTTGAAACATTACAACCAGTTCTAGAGAAATCAGGATTCAAGATTATCCATGTTTGGAACGACCTTGCAGGCACCGTTTACCAAAAAGGTGGCGACTGGTTCGCGGTAGTTGCCAAAAAGTGTTTACACAAAACTGCAGACTAACGTAGTCCAGACTATAAAATAGTAGTATAGAGGGTTTTGTTGTGCCATTTAGTAGATTATAACATATTTTAGGCACAATAACTTGGATTACTGTATCTGCAAAAGGTTTTTTTAACTCACTTTACATACCCTTCAGCCGAGATGATGTCTCCATGAAAATACTAAATGAATTTGTCCCAACACGAAAATTTGAGAAACTTGCTGAAGAACTTGAAGGTTTAGTTGATGGATGGAACGTAACAGACAGTGCTGCTGGTTTTCCTGCACCAAGCGGTGTAGTTGTAAGCTGCATACTCAAACACAAGTATCCAGACAAATATGTTGTACCCATCTTCATTCTTCACTACAAAGGCTCAGTTGAAGTTGGCGGTTTAGCATTAGCCTCCGACGTTATTGGACTTGATGGATTAATCGTCACAATGGGAGACAAGCCCCATTTCGGTGAACCAATCAAAGAACTAAAGTCCTCTGAAGGCGCCCGAGACTTCTTACGAACAAACGTGAAACTCAAAAACCTGAAACTAGGATGCCTTCTAACTTCCAGACGCTCTGTAGAAGATAACATCGAACGTGTAAAAGGCGACTGGGACTTTATCTACTTCATGAGGCTCGAAGATGAAACATTCCCAATGCTTGAAGCTGTTGCTGCAGAATGCAAGAAACTAAACAAACCTATCTACGCATACTTCCTAGTAGCCACAGACAAGAACCAGAAAACCATGGAAATGATTGGTTGGCCAGCAACTGCAACCATGGACACAGTTGAAGAAAAAGCCGCAAGACTACAAGGAGTTGTAGACGGCATCATCGCCACATGCGCAGGAGACGCAGAAGGCGACAAAATAATGCTGCAAAAACTCCAAAAATTCCGAGACTAAAAAGTCGGTCAATTAAAACAGACAAATGGCGTCCAGACGTTTGCCAAAAAAGGCAATGTTTTGGCGCCAAAGAAACCTTTTTTCATTTTTTTAATTTTTAGGCATCAGATTTTTGGCAAGTCATTTTAGGTATTCGAAACTCTGAAATTTAGTAATCATTACGCGGGTTACATAATTCTTATACACCAACTTGCACCTAAAGAACCCTCAACACCTATGTGTGCAATTGATGGGAAAACCATGGATACAATGGGGTCTGCTGCCGATTCGCTACCAGAAAGCTCGGTGGGTCCTAAGGCTCGCATAATACGCGTATTGTACGTGGACGACGACGCGAGTTTCTTAACAACCACAAAACAGATTCTGGAAATTACAAAACTGTTTGAAGTAGACACAGCGTTGTTAGTTAACGAGGCAAAACAAAAAATTGCACAAACAGAGTACGACGTAGTTGTTTCAGATTATCAGATGCCAGAAAAGGACGGTTTAATGTTTCTGAACGAACTGCGGGAAAACGGTAATGATGTTCCGTTTATTCTGTTTACAGGCAAAGGCAAAGAAGAAGTAGCCATTAAGGCACTAAATCTGGGCGCAGACTACTACATTAACAAGTCAGGTCACCCGGAAACGGTGTATTCTCAACTTATTCACTACATCAAGCAGGCAGTAGAAAAGAAAAACGCAGAAGAGAAACTAAAATACAAACTTGAGTTTGAGTCAGTTATTTCACGTATCTCTTCGCGGTTTGTGAACCCCCCAGACATCAACAAAGCAATTCATGAATCACTAGCAGACATAGGAATAATAAGCGGCGCCAGCCGAGTGTACATTTTCCTTTTACGAAAAAATAGAACGGTTATTAGTAACACACATGAATGGTGCAAAAAAGGCACAACTTCAGATATTAAAAGCCTCCAAAATCTTCCAGTTGAACAATTTCCGTATTTGATAGAGAACCTCAGAGAAGGAAAAAAAATTCAAATAAATGATACTTCGACGATTTCCAAAGAAGCACACTTCGAGAGACAAATGTTAGAAAGCCGCAACATCAAATCGCTTGTAGTATTACCAATTAAGGTGTCTGGAGAACTGGCAGGATTTGTTGGACTCACCAGCCTAGAAAAAACGGATTTGTGGAGTTCAGACGATGTATCTCTGCTTCAGATAGTTTCAGAGCTTATTGGAAACACGTTTGAACACAAAAAAACTGAAGAGAAACTAAAGGATAACGAAAAAAAATATCGGCTAATGACCGAAAACACAACTGACGCGATATTCATCCAAGACATGAGCTTAAACGTAACATATGTTAGCCCTTCGATTGAAACGTTATCTGGTTACACACCAGACGAAGTGTATAAAATAAAGCCTCATGAGTTCATGACCCCTGAATCTTTTGAGCGAGGAGTCACAGACTTCAAAGAAGCCCTTATGTTAGCCTCAAAGGACCTAGATGCAGAAATTCCGCTCAAACAATATGAATACAGACGAAAAGATGGTTCAACATTTTGGGGTGAACTAAAAACAAAAGTTCTTCATGATTCAAAGGGAAATCTTGTTGGGCTTCAAGGTACCTTAAGAGACATCACAGAACGCAAAAAGACTGAAGAGAAACTAAAGGAAAGCGAGAAAAAATACCGTTTAATTGCTGAAAACATAACTGACGTTGTTTTCATTCAAGGTTTGGATTTACGCATAAAATATGTCAGTCCATCTGTTGAAGCATTAACAGGATACACGCCTGAAGAAGTAATGAAATTACACCCAAAACAGTTCGTAGCTCCCAGCTCTTACGACGCAGCTGAAAAAAACTGGAAAAATGCTATTGAGAACGCGGACAAACAACCAGAAAATGAAAGTCGCCTAATGCAATATGAATACTTAAAAAAAGACGGCTCTACTTTTTGGGGCGAACTTAAAGTAAAACTTTTGCGCGATTCAGAAGGCCGCCTTATAGGAACACAGGGTACAATGCGGGACGTTACTGAACGCAAAAAGACCGAAGAAAGGCTAATGGAAAGCGAGAAAAAGTATCGGTTATTGACAGAAAATACTTCGGATGTTTTGTTCATCCAGAACCCGGATTTAAGCATTAGATACATAAGTCCATCCATCACGGCGTTGTCAGGATACACCCCTGAAGAAGTGATAAAACTTGGACCAAAAAATTTGATGCCACCAGAATCTTATGAGAAAGGGGCAGCTGATTTCAAAGAAGCAATACAGATGATACGAAAAACCCCTGACGCAGAGCTTCCGTATTGGTGCTACGAGTACATACGCAAAGATGGAACAAAAAGGTGGGGAGAATTTAAGGCAAAATTTTTGCGTGATTCAGAAGGCAACATAATATGCATGCAAGGAATTCTGCGGGATGTCACTGACCGCAAAAAAGTGGAAGATGCACTGCAAAGAGAACGAAAAATGCTTGAACTGATCACAGCCAATATTGGTGCAGGTCTTACTATAATCTCAAAAGATTATGAAATTTTGTGGATGAACAAGTTTCTTAAAACAAATTATGGAAATGCAATCGGGAAAAAATGCTATTTTACATACAACGATTACAAAAGGGTTTGTCCTGGATGTGGGGCTAAAAAAATTTTTGAAACTGGACAAGAGCATGTTGTTCATGAACAGCGTGTACCCGGCTCTAGTGGAAAGCGTGAATGGATAGAAATTGTGGCAAATCCAATTAAAGATGAAAAAGGTAACATAATTGCAGCTTCTGAACTCACTGTAAGGTTAAGTGATATAAAACGAATGGAAAAGAAGCTTGGAGAAGCAGAAAAACGGTATCACATGCTTTTTGATAAAGCGCCTTTGGGGATTTTGATTGTTGACCGTAATGGATTTGCTGTTGAGTTTAATGAAGAAGCCCATAATCAACTTGGTTATTCAAGAGAGGAATTTGGTAACCTCACGGTTTTTGAGTATGAAGCAGAGCTGTCAAATGAAGAAGTAAAGAAAAGAATACAAGAGTTAATTGACGCGGGCAAGGGCGAATTTATTACCAAACACCGAGCGAAAACTGGTGAAGTCAAGGAGTTCGAAAACATTATACAGGTTATTGAACTTGAGGGCAAAAAGTACTTGCATGTTATCAAAAAAGATGTCACAGACCAAAAGAAAGCAAAGGAAGAGTTAGATGACCTTGTTGACAAACTTGTAAAGACTAACGAGAAACTGGGTGTTGTTGGTAAGCTTACGCGTCATGATGCCCGAAACAAGTTAGCGATTATCCAAAACAGTATTTATCTGGCTAAAATGCAACTCGGCAATAACAAAGAGCCGATACAGAATTTAGATTCAATCGAGTCTGCTATTGAAAAGTTAGAGAAAATATTTTCGTTTGCACGAATGTACGAAATGCTTGGCACAACCGAGTTAGAATACATCAACGTTAAAACCTGCGTTGACGAAGCTGCAATGCTACATTCAGATACAAACAAAATAACTGTAACCAACGAATGCAAGGGACTAACTGTTTTGGCTGACTCGTTGCTAAGACAGCTATTCTATAACCTAATTGATGATTCGCTAAAACATGGAGAAACAGTCAGCAACATCAAAGTGTACTTCACGGAAGAAAAACACCAACTGAGAGTAACTTATGAAGATGATGGCATAGGCATACCTGAAGAGGAAAAAGAAAAGATTTTCATGGAAAGATACGGCAAAGGCACAGGTTA
>JAOZIC010000080.1:5617-12792 GCA_026014605.1 Candidatus Bathyarchaeota archaeon | reverse complement strand
TGGCAAACGAAGTTCTTTGACGTAGTTTCTCGATATCCGTATTCTGGTAAACAGTGTTTTCAGTAAATTTTGCATAGAAACATCATGCGTAGAAAAAGCTTTTATTTCAAACGACAGAAACGACAACTCGTGGTGTTTTGATGACACTAGAAACAAACAAGACTCTGGGCGGCGTAGGCGCTTTACTGATGGTAATTACTCCAGTTGCAGGCTTTGCAGGCGGCATGTTCACAGGATTACTAGGGCTTGTCGGTTTAATTCTTGTTTTAATTGCGATGAAAGGATTAGCTGACCACTACAACGAAGGCGGTATATTCAACAACACACTTTACGGCGTTGTTTTAACAATAGTTGGCGTAATAGCGTTCATAGCCACAATAGTGGTTGCGGCAGCCTCGTTTTTGGCAGAGTTTGGTACCGACTGGGAAACATTGAGCACAGACCCCTCAGCATTTTCCAACATGGATTGGACACAGTTTACTGACCTTGATTTAATCTTTAGAAATCTCACAACAGTCTTAATTGGATTGGTTATACTTTTTGTGTTCGTTGTAATTGCATCAATATTCTACAAGAAATCGTTAGATTCACTAGCTAAAAAGACAAATGTTGGACTCTTTGGAACAACTGGATTAATTCTGCTAATCGGCGCGGTTTTGACAATTCTCGCGGTTGGTTTCATTCTGATTTGGGTTGCGGGAATACTGCTTACTGTAGCATTCTTCTCTATCAAATCTGAACCAGTTCAACCTTTGCAACCGCCTCCTTCAACAACATAAAACAACTGTTAACCCCCAAACAAAAAAGCACTCGCATCTGCAAGTGCCTTACCCCTTTTTTCTAAGTTACTAAAAGTTTTTAAGCAATTTATGTGACTTGTTGCAGTTGCGGGTAGGTGGTACCTCCCACCCGTTCCGCATTAAAAATCCCGGAGTGGGGAGGTTAAAAATAGAATGAAAACAAGTGAAATAGCTTTAACGATAGTTTTTACCAGTTTGTATGCAGTTTTAGTCATTGTGTTAGGAGTAGCAGGCCAAGGCCCTGTACAATTACGTCTTGCGGATTGTCTAATCCCATTAGCTGCACTATTTGGTTGGCCAGTAATCGTTGGTGTGACTGCTGGATGCTTTGTTGCTAACTCGGTCGCTTTTTTGGGCGTAGAAGATGTAATCTTTGGAACCCTTGCTAACTTAATCGCAGCAACCATAGTTTATCTGCTTAGAAACCGCCAATTTTTGGCGTGCACTATTGGCGCGTTACCGATTGGAGCAATTGTAGGCAGCTACCTTTGGCTATTCTTCGAGTTCCAAATAGACATCTTTGGATTACAAGTTCCAGCAGCAGCAACCATGACAATAAGCATTACAATGAGCACACTGATTGTGATGTCAATAATCGGCTATGCATTACTAAAAACATTAAGCAGACCCAACTTTGTTCAAATGTTCAAATCATGGGGACTGAAAGTCTACACCAAAGAATAACCTGCAACAACAGGTTTGCTGACAGCAAGTAATCGCTATCAAAAAGCAACGTTAAAAACAAAACAGAATATTAGACGCTGTTACAAAGAAAATGGTAGGGAACAAAATGGACTGCGAAACAGTGTTCAAACTTGCAGAGCCTTACTTGAAGAAAAACGATTTTGGTATGCCTCACACCAGAAGGGTCTTTGAGTTAGCGATAAAAAACTTTGACATACCCAAAGATTTGGAAGAGCTGATTTTTTGTTCCATAATCATGCACGATATTGGCGGAAGTACTATCGAAAAACAATACAGAGATGGCCCACAAATCGCTGCGTCTATCCTAAAGAAGCTGGGGTATGACCAAAGTTTTGTTGATACTGTCTGCGAAATTGTTCGTACACACCATGACCACCCTGATAACCCTTCTACTGTGTTCAAGATTTTGTATGATTCAGACAAGCTTGTGATGTTTTCGCCTGAAGAGTTTGGTCACTACAACCAGAAACCGAACTTTGATTGGGACGAAATTGTTGGTTTAATTTATTCTGAACATGCTCGAGAGTTAGCCAAAAAATTGTTACAACAAAGAAGAAACGAGTTATAGAACAAAGGTTTCAAACATATTTGGTTTATGCGTAAATGTTTTGAACGGTATGTGAACATAAAGAGGTTATAGTCCGTTAAGAGGGAAACAAAAATGCACACTAAAGGTTCGTCTAAAGTTGCGGCAACAGTTTTCGTTGCCTTATTGGTTCTAACAGCTACTTTGTCAATCAACACGTTAACGGTTCAAGCTCAAACCACTCTTGACGACGTTATTGCTTCTTTGGAAGAACTAAACGAAAAAATAGACAACATAACAACAAACATAACAGATGTTAACGCAGCACTGAATTTGTTGGCAACCGCCACTAACAACATGCAGGACATGTTGCAGTCTCTTAGTGTGACAACCGCAACCACGGCAGACATAGCTGCTTTGAATTCGGTAATAGACACCCTCAAAGACGTTGTGACAGAGATGCAATACAAAGTAATTGCTCTTAACGCCACAGCTGCAACAGCTTCAGATTTAGAAGATTTGACCGAAGCGGTTCAAGACCTTCAAACAGACCTGAATGCATTAAATGAAAACGCGATAACCACGGATGAACTAAACGCCACCAAAGAAGAACTTGAAGCAAATATTGGGCTTTTGAAAATTGTAATAATTATAACACTTGCTTTGGCGATAATTGCGGCGGCTGTTGCCGTTATTGCTACACGACAGATTAAAGAAATCTCAAAGAAGCCCTAACTGAACAAAAGACATTGTATTAAGTTTAGTAAAAGCACAGCATTAACTGCACAAACCTGTTGTGTACCGAGTTACCTTAATGTTAACAGGTAGATTTTTGAAAGAGTCCTTGAGATTATATAGAACCGTTACAATTCAAAATACACGAGATGAAAGTAAATGCCCGAAAAATATGACATTGTTGTTTTACTTGGAGACGGCATAAGTAAAGAAGTGATTCCAGAAGCAGTTAAGGTACTAAAAGCTGCTCAAGAATCAGTAAATGGTTTGAACTTAGAATTTACAGAATACGAATGTGGCTTTGAATACTTCCAAAAAACAGGAAAAGCATGGCCAGACGAAGCATACCCTGCATGCAAAGCTTCAGACGCTATCTTGTTTGGTGCTGTGGGAATGCCGGGAGTAGCAGGTTTTGAACACATCGTTTATGTTCACAGAATTTTAAGACAAAAACTTGACCTATACGCCAACGTCAGACCATCTAAACTAAGAGCAAACGTTACCTGCCCACTCGCAAACAAAAAGGCAGGCGACATCGACATGGTAATAGTAAGAGAAGGAACAGAAGACCTCTACACACCCATCAGAGGCGCACTTGAACGTGCAGAACAAACCGAAGTAGCAATCGACGTAAAAATTGTTACACGAAAAGCATCAGAAAGAATCATAAAATACGCGTTCGAGCTTTGCAGAGCAAAAACCAAAGGAGCACCAGCAGACGGAAAGAAACGAGTAACCATTGTGGACAAAAGCACAGTGCTGAAAAGTTGTGCGTTGTTCAGGGAAGTTTTTGACGAAGTTGCCAAAGATTACCCAGACATCGAAAAAGACTACGCACTCATTGACGCGTGGGCGCAGTGGGCTATTAGGCAACCAGAATACTACGACGTGGTTGTTACAACAAACATGTTCGGGGACATAATCTCAGACCTAGTTTCACCGTTCCAAGGCGGACTTGGCATCGCACCAAGCGCAGAAATCGGCGACAAACATGGAATGTTCAGACCAATTCACGGCAGTGCACCAAAATATTATGGTCAAAACGTTGCAAACCCAATAGCTACTATTCTTTCTGCAAAGATGCTTCTTGATTGGCTAGCCCAGACACGCAACGACAAAGCCGCAAAAGAAGCTGCCGACAAGATGGACAAAGCAGTAGATTTACTTTTAGAAGAAGCAAAAGTTTTGCCGCGCGACCTAGGTGGAAACGCAACAACCACCGAAGTGGGCGATGAAATAGCCAAAAAGGTTCGGCAACTCTAGAAAACTATACAAGGTAACATTTTGTTACCCATTTCTTACTTTTTTGTAGCCAAAAATAAAGACCTAACTTTTTTAGGAAACTGGTTTTTCCTTTTTGGGGACACGTTTTTCGTCAATTATTTTGCAGATTTCTTCAACCACTTTGATGTTTTCGTAGCCCATCTCAGGCGTTACCAGCGGTGAGCCGTTTCCTGACAGGCTTTCCACAAACGCTTTGATGATTCGGGCATGAGAAATGCTGTAGTAGCGGGGGGTTTTGCGTTTGGTTATGATGTTTTTTATGTATGCGCCCCAAATTTTTGCTTGTTGCGCAACGTTGCCAAAATGCAGTATTCCGCGTCCGGGCTTTGAAACAAACAAGGTGCTTACGGGGTATATGTCGGCGTGGATTGTTCCTCCTGTGCCGTAGATGCTGGCGCTGACGACTGTTCGGTCGTGTCCTGGAGCGTTAAAGCTGATGTGTATTGTTCCGAACTTGTTTTTTCCAGATTCTAAAATTACGCGCAACTCGTCAATGGGCATCCAATCGTTGTTGCCGAGTTTGTCGGTTAACACAGATTTTATGTCCAGTTTACCCAAAAACGCTTGAAGAAGATATATCGGGTGTGGCAGGTTTTCGCCGAATCTGCCGCCTGCGAGTTTGTGGCACCAGTGGTTTTTGTCACCTGCCATGATTTCGTCTGGGCTGTGCAGCACGGTTACGTCCATGCCTACGACTTGTCCGATTTCTCCTGCTTTGACTTTTTTCATGGCACTGTAAATTGAGTGTTCGTATAGTTGGCTGTGAATTATGGTCATTTTGCCCGTCGATTTTTCGAGTGTAGCCAACAGTTTTTTTGCTTCTCCAGTGTTTACTGTGAACGGTTTTTCTACAACGATGTTGCAGCCCGCTTCTAAGGCTTGTATTGCAACGTCTGCATGGAACCGTGGGGGAACACAAACTGAAATTGCGAACAGGTCCTCGTTTTTGAGCATTTCAGTTAAGCTGGTGTAGTGTTTGGGAATTTTCCAGTCTTTTGTGAATTCGATAGCGGCTTTTTCGTTTAGGTCACATGCGGCGGTTACTGTTAATCCTACATCTCGCCATGCGTTGACGTGTATTCCTGAAATAAATCCGCAGCCGACTACTCCAACGTTCATTTTTTGGTTCTCCGATGTTTTCTTCCATAAAGTCGTTCTAATAAAAAAGAGTATCTCATTAATATGTAAAACATGCACATATGAAGTTGTTCACATATGAGTTGTTTCAAAAATGCAAATCTTTTGTAAGTGCATTATTTTGTAGTTAATGTGATGTTACAGAAAAGAAACATTGTTTACATAATTTTTTGACCGTGAATGTTGAAGTTTTTCGGCATATTTATAAGAAGCTGTATTTTTTGTGGTTATCCTTCAGCTGCAAGTGGGAGAAACAATGAAAATCAAAGTCAACGATGCAATGGTATTCTTTCCGCCAATAGTAATGCAAAGCGAAAGCAAAGACATCGGTGCAGCTGGTTTTGAGTATCGCGGGATAATCGGTGTGGCGGAAGATTTCTCTTCTTGGTTCAAAAAAATAGTTTTCATACACGAACTCATACACTACGTCGCCAACTTTTTGCCAACCAGAATACAAAAGCTAGGGCACTTCGTCAACGACAAAGCGTTGGTAAAAGTAGCTCATTTACTGACATCTGAAGAAAAGAAACGGGGGCGTTTGAACATGCCGCAGTTTCTTTCGAACTGCTGGATGGTTAAGGTTAATTTCTTTCCAGAGTATTCGGATTAAAAAAGTAGACTAATCGCCAAATTTTTTGGTTGAAAACACATATTTGACGGTTAGCTCAAGTAATAGTTACCTTATTTTCGAGTTTTAGGGGGAGGTGAGAGTATGAAGAATATTGTAGAAACAGCTACGGCTGCAGGTTCTTTTAAGAATCTGGTAAACGCAATCAAAGCCGCGGGTCTTGTTGATACACTAAGTGGTCCGGGACCGTTTACTGTTTTTGCGCCTAACGATGCTGCTTTTTCAAAAATCCCTTCACGGCAACTGCAAGATTTGCTCAGAGACAAAAAGAAACTACGTTCTGTTTTAACGTACCATGTGGTGAATGGAAGGATTTCGTCTTCGGACGTGTCTAGTCTTCATTCTGCCCGAACAGTCCAAGGACAAGACCTGTCAATCGATGCTTCACGAGGAGTCATGGTCGGAGACGCCCGAGTAATCCAAAAGGACATTCGGTGCTCAAACGGTGTGATTCACGTTATCGACAAAGTTTTGATGCCAAGAATGTAACCACAAAAATATGCCAGATTTTTCTGGTGTCCCCCAATTTTTTTTGTTTTCAGAACTTGAGAGTAACGGCTTTTAACTTGCGTGTTACATACGGCTATTTGTGAAAAATCATGCGAAAAATCCCGCGAACAATGTCTACGCAACACCCAGACAACGCTTGTGCGCCTTTGTGGCAAACCGAAAAAGTGATTCAAGGCGATGCCGAGGTCTACGAAGCATATTACGCATATAACGAGCTTGGCTGCCAAGAGGTTATGTGGGATTCTGAAGGAAAAGACACCGACATCAGGGTCATCCGTAAGTTGTTGACTTCGCATGGAGATTATTTTAAAGAAAACGTGCTTGGAAAAGACGTGTTTCTTACTTACCGTATTCCAAACCCAAGAGTAGAAGTTGCTGAACGAAAAATTGTGGTTGAAACACTTCAAAATATTGCGGTTAGCTCTGATGTTGCTTCAACTTTTTACAAACGGGAAGTTAACCCAATTTTTGAGGTTATACTTCCGTTCACCACCGAAAGCTCCGAGCTAGTTTGTTTGCATAACTACTACAAAAAAGCCATAGTTGGAGTCGAAGACATAAGTTTAGACGGCTCAACCAAAGTCAAAGACTGGGTCGGCGCAGTTAAACCAAGCAGCATCGAACTAATTCCGTTAATCGAAGACATGAACAGCCTTCTGAAAATAGACAAAATCGTAGAACCATACGTGAATGAAGTTAAACCAAAATATGTTCGAGTGTTTATTGCACGGTCCGACCCTGCACTCAACTACGGTTTGGTCTGTGCAACGTTGCTGTCAAAAATTGCGTTATCAAAGCTCAAAGCGTTACAGAAAAGCAAGGGCATACCAGTTTACCCGATTATTGGCGT
>JAOZIC010000080.1:0-5517 GCA_026014605.1 Candidatus Bathyarchaeota archaeon | reverse complement strand
CAGTTGGTTGTTGAAGATTTGGCTCCGCTGGTTACTAGTGTTGTTTCGTATATTCCAAAGCGCAGGGCAAGAAAACTTCACATCGGACTATTTGGTTACAGCCGAAGCGTTGAAGGTATCGCACTGCCACGGGCTATTACGTTTTCTGCAGCACTTTACACGTTGGGTTTGCCGCCAGAGTTTATTGGTTTAGAGGCGTTAAACGATTTAACTGCACAAGAACAGGACGCTTTGAAGAAGTATTATTTGAATCTGGAATCTGATCTGCATGCGGTTGCGGGTTATTTGTCGTGGCAGAACCTGAACATGATGATGGATATGTACAAGGCAGTGGCACAAAGGGCGCAGATGAACCAAGAGAAACTGCGAAATGCTTTGACAAGTCTTGTTTCAGACATCAAAGTTGCTCAAGAAGACCTTGGAATAAAGTTTGGACCAAGAAGCCTAACACACCGAAAGTACGAGAACACTGTTAGCAATTTTCTTATCTCGTACATGGAACAAAACAACAAAGAAGCACAAGACTACCTTGAAGAAGCCGCAAAGCTGCGGCAAAGTTTAGGATAAAACGGTGGCGCGGGTATCTAAACCCGCTCGTTAGTCTCTTGTTTTTTTAACAAGAAAGAACAAGGCAATTATCAAAAGACCCAAAGCAACGCCTATAGCAGCTGCGATTTCAAGCGGAAACGGTTTTTGTAGCTGTGGCATTGACCAGATTCTTAGGTCGGGGTCACACATGTTGTTTATGTACATGCAGCCAACGGTTGCCATTTCAATGATGCCGTCTTTGTCTAGGTCGCCTGCGCCTACGTTCCATGCGGTTACGCCTTCGCCTATGGTCCATTCTTCGCTGACTTTGAGCCACATAAATTTGCCGTTCCAACTCCAAACTCTTAACTGAGCTTTTTCTGGAGGCTTATTTTGGTCGCCAAAACCTTCGTAGGCTCCAATAAATCCGCTGTTCACTATGTCTAGTTTTCCGCCGCCGTCAACATCACTTAACACAATGGATTTAACTTCAGTGATATCATGTGACCGCCATTGTTCATCTTTTTCCAACATCAAAGTTTGAGTGGTCCAGTTCCAAATAGTAAGCTGTGCATTAACGTATTCTCCGTCATACGTAAAACCGCCAGCAACAATCTCAGGCACTTTATCGTCGTCTACGTCGCCCACTTTTAGGCTGCTGACCATGGTGTTTCCCATGGGTACTCCTGAGATTCCCACACCGTAACCTTCTTCAAATGTTTTCCATTCGGTGCTGTCCTGCAAGGATAAACTGTTTTGGTCAAAGTGCCAGATACAGATTTGTCCACTGCTTTCGGTGATATCGTTGCTGTACCCACCTGTTACGATTTCAATAATCCCGTCGTTGTTTAAATCATAAGCATAAACAGAGTTGGCTTGAGTTTCCACATAAGCAACCAGTTCCAGTGATGTACTGGTTCCATCCCAGTGCAACACACTAAGTTGACGTATTGCCTCTTCACGAACATATGACCGTCCAACAGTCAATATTTCTGAGGTGCCATCTTTGTCTACGTCACAGACGTAAATTGCACCCGCGGATAATCCGCCGTATTCTGCTTTTGAAGTAAGGGTTTCTCCGTCCCAGTTCCAGAGTTTAATCACAGAGTAACTTCCCTGTTCGCTGCCACCATACCCACCAGTTATTATTTCTGTATCGCCGTTACCGTCGATGTCATCTGCGTAGATGCTGCCAATCATTCCTTGGTAGTAGTGGTCAACTTCGTTGGTGAAAGTGGTTCCGTCCCAGTTCCAGATTCTGAGCGGGGCTTGAACTTCGCTCCAGTTGTAATCCGGGTGACCATACATGTACCCGCCTGTAATCAACTCCAATGTATCGTCCCCGTCTACGTCGCCAATATAGAAGTTGTGGGTACCAAAATTGCATGTGCCACCAACACCGTAGGTTTCCCAGTGTTGTTCCCACTCTAGGGTTGCGTAGCTTGTTTGTGCCCAAACGGTGCCGATTAGGGGCAAACATAGAACAATACAAAGCAAAGAGGTTTGAACAAACTTGCGGGGATAAGTCATAATACAACATTGAAAATGGAAGCTTATATTCTAATCCATATTTTCTAGACAAAAACAAGGGATTTGTGGCGCCGAGGGAGGGATTTGAACCCTCGCGACCCAATGGATCACAGGCTTTCCGTAGTCGGAGATTCCAGGCATGGGCTTCCAAAGTTGGAATCTGCTCCCTACCAGATTTCCCGCAACAGTGTTGCTCTAGGAGACCTCGGCACAACTGTAGAATAGCTGCAGACATGTTTTTTAGTCTTTTCGAAACAAAACAGGTTTACTCGACGCTGTGCCACATTTTCGGGTAAATACCACGTGGCATAAACACTCGTTGGGTTCGCGCAACAAAGCCGTGGTCCATTTCCAGCATCTTTTCAGAAGAAACAAACGACTTAGAGAGCGCAACAACCTCGCCTTTTTGTGTGAATACGGCTACGGGGTCTCCGATTTGTATTCCAGAGTTTACGGCAACAACTCCGGGGGCAGTTAAATGTGCGCCGTGGCAAAGGGCGTCTACTGCGGAGTCGCGGACGATTATTTTTGGCATATATTCGAACGCTTTTTCCATGGGGTAAACAAAGTTTCTGATGATTGTTTCGTCTTGTGTTTGTTTGTATTGGTCAAACAGGTAAGACAAATCGTGCATGTTAACCAAGGTTTTGTCTTCTACAAAGGGTCCGACCCGTGTTCTTCTTAGTTCTTGCATTTGTGCGCCAGAGCCTAGGACTTCGCCGATGTCGTAGCACAGTTTTCGGATGTATGTTCCTGCTTCGCAGCCGACTCTGAAGAGTACTAGTCGGTCTTGCATTTCGTGGTAGTCGATGTAGTAGATTGTTCGTGTTCTTAGTTGACGTTTTACTGCAGAGCGCACGGGTGGGCGTTGGTATAGTGGTCCTTGGAATTCTTCTAAAACTTCTATGACTCTACTTTCTGGTACGTCGGCGTGAAGTTTCATTACACAGACGTATTCTTTGCCCGCAAGCAGCAGTGCTTGGATGACTTTTGTAGCGTCCTCTAGGGCAGTGGGCAGAATTCCGGTTACTTTGGGATTTCCCCGGCTAATTTATTGCCTCAAGGGTCCCGCCGTGACCAGCCCGTGGTATGCCAAGGATTCGTTTTACCCATGCTGTTACTTCGTGGCTTGAGGGTCCAGCTGGTTTGTCTAGGTTTATTATGCCGAACCTTAGGTGGTCTTTTATTGGTCGGTTTTCGGGTTTGGTTCCGTAGCGTGGGTTTGTTTGTTCCTCGGCTTTAACTTCTAAACTTCTGTTGATTTGCCATGGTTGGTTGATTCTTCGCATGATTACACTCCAAAAAAAGGGTGTGGAAAGGTTAAAAGATTTAGGATAGGGCGGGCTTTACGGTTTGAGACATTTCTTCGAGTTTGCCGGCGGTTTTGAGTGCTTCGGTGATTTCGTCGTCGGTTGCGCCTCGGTTTATGTCGATTTTGTCTGTTGTTGGTTCGACGTGGTTTATGTTTGTTCGTCTTCGTTTTATTTTTGTAACGGCTTTTGGACCGGTTATGAGGATGAAGTTTTTGTCAATTAGGTCGACAACGACACATTTCTTTCCTGCTTCTCGCCCTACAACTTTAACACAGATTGTTCCTATTTCCATTGCAGGCATTTTTTAACCCTCGCAACTTTGACAGGGAGTACACATGTTTATACTTTACTCATAAGTGAAGGCGGCAAATATTGCAGGTTTTAGGTGTTTATGTTACAAAACATGGATTCTGGATTCAGAAGTATTTTATTGTTCAGAATCCGAATCAGAATCGGGTGCACGCATCCCCACATAGGTGAACTCCAACTCCAATCCAATTACCTTTTGCGTGCACTCAACCCCACACCAACTTCAGACAGTTTCATTGACAACACGTTTTTCGGGAAACTTGTGGATGGTTCTTTTTGGTTTTTCAGAAAAAAGGTTGTTTTCAACATACTTCTGCTATTAGTATCCTAATATGCCAAAGTTTAGATTGTGTTTCCTTTTAGTGCTTGGAATTTCAGAAAAAAACTATTTTTCAACAATGTACCTCTATTAGTCTTCAAATATGCTTCCTGAATTTTTTGTAGTATATTACAAAGGTTGCGCCAACAATTATTACGGCTATTGCAATGAGCACCAAAACCATCGAGAACTCGGAAAAGTCGTCGAATGTAACATCAAAATATGTTGTTATGGATGCTCCGGTGTTTCCGTTGGCGTCTTTTGCGTAGATTGTTAGGTTGTGGTTGCCTTTAGGTAACTGTTCTAGGGTGGAGTTCGTAGTAACTGTAACGTTGGTTTTTCCGTCTAAACTGTAGCCCATCCACGGTACGGGTTTGTTAATTGTGAACTCTAAAGGAATTTCGTTTGTTGTGTATGTTGTTGTTTCAGGAGAAATAAGTTCAACAACAGGTGGGATTGTGCCATATCCAATTGGGGTGTATCGTTCAACTGAATCGGTTACCTCAAACCAACCGATGATTCCACCAATTGCGTAAATAAAATCGTTTACAGTAACAAGTGCATGGCTTCCCCGAGCAATTTGCATTGAGGTGTGTTGAGTCCAACTGTTTGTTGTGGGGTCGTAAGCGTAGTTAGAGTTGGTGTAGTTTACAAATCCTGTACACCCGCCGATAACATAGATTCTTCTTGGTGCATCGGCACCATTTGTTGTAGTGGCTTTGGGACCTGACCACACAGGGTTAGGAATTCGAGCCCCCTGACTCCAAGTATCTGTTTCAGGGTCATATATTTGGTTAAAGCCGCCGTTCGGAGGGTCTTGGTATTCGGCTTGTCCACCTATTACGTATATTTTGTTGTCAAGAACGGCAGATGCATAATAGACCACAGAGTATGGAATTGATGAACAAGAATCCCACGAGTCTGTTTGTGGGTCATATACTTCAGTTACGTTAACAGTTGTAGATTGACCGCCAGTTCGCCCAGCAATAACATAGATTTTGCCACCAACAGATTCGGCATTCATTTCACCTCGTCCTGTAGGCATCTGTTTTCGGGTTTCCCACATGTCTGTTTGTGGGTCATAGACCTCATTAACGCCAGAATAATTACCATAATACCCCAGCGAGCCGCCGATTACATATATTTTGTTTTGACACGCAACCAACGCAAAACTGGTTCTTGGAGTGGGCACAGGCTTTTTTTCAATCCAAGTATTTTCGGTTGGGTCATATTCATACAGATAATTACGGGTGTAGTTGTTTGAGCCGCTTACAGCGTATATTTTCTCGTTTACAACAACAGCGGTGTACCCATCCGCAACAGGTAATGCTTCAACATCAGTCCAAGTGTCTTCCACCAAATCCACATTCAGCGCCACCGACAAAGATGGAGCTACTAAAGAAGCCACAAACAGAAATGAAATAAGTATTGCACAAATCTTTATCTGCACATACAGCACAGCATCAAATACTTTTCATAATCAAAATTAAAAGCTTTTTTGTAAAGGTTTCTTGACTA
>JAOZIC010000221.1 GCA_026014605.1 Candidatus Bathyarchaeota archaeon | reverse complement strand
TAAACATCCAACCCCTGCGCCTCTGGCTGGCGTTAACCTTGGAACGGTAGCTTTTGGCAAGAACAAGTTTTCCGTTATAGACTGTTTTCGCTACATCTACGCTGGACCAGTTGCATAACCAATCCGTGTAAGATGGTGTATGATGATCAAAGTGGTAATGGCTTATTGTTACTACATCCGCGCCTTTGGCAGCTTTACCAATTCGTTCTCGAACATCTGCAAGAGCAATGTATTCTTTGGGGTGCGGTAGAAGTCCGTCTCGTTTTGGTGCTAATGACGCTCCCGCGTCCAATAGGATTTTTGTGTCTTTGGTTTGTATGTATGTGCACATTGAGCGTACGCCGAAGCTTTCGTCGGCTACTGGTAATACTTTGATGTTTTTGAGCATGTTGTTCACTGTTTGGTTGTTTGTAGGCTACCTTTTTATGTTGGCTTGGGTGTATTTTTGTTTGGTGGGCGATGACGATTTTGACCCACTGATTAGTGATTGAGATCTTGAGAAAAGTGGACATTCAAAAGGTTGATGTTCGTCGCTTTCAAGACTGCGCGAGCCCACCTCCAAAACTGTTGCTGGTTTAGAAGATTTGATTTTGGTTTGGTTGTTGTAGCTTTTTTGCTTTTTTGTTCGGATTTTGAACAACTGAAGTCATAAGATTTGTTGTTTATGTAACCTGAATTATGTCAAAAATCGTAATACAAGGTTAAATGTTAAATATGTAAAACGTGTACTTCGAAATGGTTGGTATTGCCTTTGACTGAGGAACAGATAAAGAACATTCTTACAGACAAGAACCTTTCTGCTATCAAAGCGGTTCTGGAGAAAGACCATGCTATTGACTGCCTTTTTCTTTTGAAGTTGGAGAATGGACGTTGGAAGAACGCGAAAGCGTTTATGAAGGATTTGGACCTTACGCTTAGCGATGGAACTTTTCGTTCCAGGATGATGGAAATGGAAAGTTTGGGTCTAGCTGAGAGTGTAGCAATCGATCCTTTGAAAAAATATTATGTGATTACTGAACTTGGCGATAAACTGGCTTCTCTTCTTTTGGATTTGTTTGCTGCTTTAGAGTAATTTTTTTGCGGCTTTGTTTCTTTGCTGTTTTTATTTCGATTTTTTTAATCTGGTGTATTAAGTCGTAAGATTTAAATCTCTTTGTTGTCGTAGTTCTTTTGTGAACTCAAAAAGGAGGGAATGAACAAAAATGAGAAAACTCCTCAAGAATAAGAAAGCTCTTAGCCCAGTAGTCGCAGCAATCATACTCATCGCAGTAACAGTAGCAGTATCCATCGCCGTAGCAGCATGGATGGGCTCACTAACCTTCACATTCATGGAAACAGAAGAACTAAAAATCAGCACTGGAACATTGAATGCAACAGCTCAATCCGCAAGCTTGTTTATTGTTAACAGTGGAACAGTTGATATTACTGTTGAAGCCATAACCGTTACTGGAGCTGGTCACACTGGTACCGTAACTCTTACTGCTAATAATGTAATTGATGCAGGTGGTTCTGCAACCATTACTGCAACAGGTTACACCGCTGGTACTCTTGTTGCTGGCAACTCTTACAATGTTGAAGTCGTAACCTCAAAGGGTAATGTCTTCACATATAAGGCGAATGCAATTGCATAATGGCAGAGCTGAGTTTAGTATCGAAAACTTGAGGGTAGGGGAATCCTCCCTCTTTCACCATCTTTGGAG
>JAOZIC010000121.1 GCA_026014605.1 Candidatus Bathyarchaeota archaeon | reverse complement strand
TGAAATTGTGTTGTTGCTTGGTTTTTCTGAAAAAAGGTAGTTTTCAACATACTTCTGTTATTAGTCTTCAAATATGTTTACGGTTTTTGTGCCAGTTTGGCATATTAGCCAACTACTTTTTGTAGAATTGGTATTTTCTTTAGTGCTAGTATGATTCCAAGGCAAATGAGCACTGTTAATACGGTTGCTAGTGGGGCTTCGTATAGTGGGTTTAATGTGTTTACGCTTATTCTAAATCCTAGGTACCCGTTTTGGAGTGTTTCCAGAACTATCAGGTGTAAAAGGTATATTGGCAAAGTGTTGTGCCCGATTTTGTTAATTAGCCAATCCAGCCGCGGGTAGTTGTTTTGTAGTTTGGATGGAGAGACTCTTCGTAATAGCAAAAACATCGAAACCGAGCTTACGATTACGTTAGCGCTTAGTGTGTTTGAGAAGAAGTATGTGTAGTCGCCTCCGAGTGTGAGCGAAATAATGTATGTGCCTATTATTGTGCATAGTATTCCCGTGAACAGTGAGATATACAAGAAAACTGGTTTTATTCGTAGTTTTAGCAGGTATGGACCCATTACAAAGTAGCCTGCCCACCCTACTGGCAGAAATACTTTGTTGGCTAGGATGTTGTTGTCGAACAGTCCCAGCAGGGGAATTACTGCAGTGCCTACAAACCACACTATTGCTGAGTATCTGAGCAGATTCTGGTCTGAGTTTGCTACTAGCACTCTTAGCATTGGTGTGATTAGGTATAATCCTGTTATCATGTACAGGAACCAGAAGTGGTAGTATGGACCTGTTTCGATACCCTGCACAATTGAAGCTAACGGCAGTGCCTCATTTTGGACATAGTAGCGCCACATGAAATAGGCTATGCCCCAGAACAGAAAAGGCAGTGCTATCCTGTTTAACCGTTTTTTGAAGAACACTCCCATGGGCTCAGTCTTCGACGACTGCAACAGCAAGGCGCCGCTAAGCATTACAAACAGGGGCACGCATGGTTGAGAAATTGAATCGTATGTGGTTACTGTCCACCACCGGAACACTTCTTCTTGATTCATCTCTGTGACTATTGGGTGGGGTTCATTCGCGGAGTGAAGCAGAATTACTAGCAGAATCGCTACTGTGCGAACAAGGTTAACGTGAAAGTCGATTTCGCTTTTATTGCGATACAACTTTTTGTCCCGTTTTTAGAAAATTTTGGCAATAGAAGATGCAACGGTGTGGAATCTTGGATTAGTTACGAGTATAGTTTTTTTCATTTTACTAATCACAATGATTAATTCTATACCAAAAATTCGATTAAAGGGTAGTTGTAAAGAATTCTTGACCAATTATGTTGATGTTTTGTCAATTTTCTTTGACTATTTTTGAAACGGCATGGTCAACTTTTATTGACAAAAACCCTTTTTCTTATGGTACTGTAATAGTATTAATGTTAAACATCGAAAAAGTCTACTTTGTCAACAATCATACGCCCAATTAGTCTTGTATCATTCCTCGGTTTTGGACAACATTTCCTTTTATTGCTTGTTTTTTCAGAAAAAATATAGTTTTCAACAATGAACTACTATTAGTCTTCAAACATGTTTGCGGTTTTAGCGCTAATTTGGCGTTTTGGCTAGTTTCTTTTTGTAGATTAACACGGCTACCACTGCAGCAGCTATTATGACTGGCAAAAGTATCCATATGAGAAACTCTGGGGGTTCTTCGTTACCTGTGTCAATTATGTGTTCGATGGGTTCCATCAGGGGGTAGTTGTCTTGGTTGTCTATCCATTTTCTGGGCTCCAAAACTGTACCCTCTGGATGAGTGGTGTCAACAGTAAACTGCACATCAACAGAATACAGGGTTTGCAGCGAACCTGAAACATAGACTTTGAGTGTGTGAACGCCGTCAACCAGATTTGTTAATTGTGTGTTGTAGCTTGAGGCTGATGTGCTGTTTCCCACGGTTACTATGTAATGTTCGTCTATGCTGTAGCCTATCCACCGTGGAATTTCGTTTTCGTTTACGTATTGTGTCCAGTCAAAACTCAAAGAAACAGAAGTTGTGACATAGGTTCTGTTTTCTGGAGAAGAAATGTTAACCATTACTTCGTGTTTTTGACTAGATTCTGCTGTTGCGCAACTGGTGTTTGTTTTGGCTACCGCTACAAAGAGAAATACAATAACTAGTGTTGCAACTGGTTTTTTCATAAACATATACTGTATTCGGTTGGGTGCTGAAATTTTTTGTGCATGTTTCTGCCGTGTTGGCTCAGAATATATCGGGTTTCGGAATATATTATGTATAGTAGAATTGTATTTATTCAAAATCTGAATAGTTTCTCAGTAAACGTTGGGTAAGGAAAAAAAATGACATATGCAATTGAAATTGAACTTCCTCGTTCTGGTTGTTGGTTCCGATATTTCACTAATGTAGACACACTCGAAGAAGCACAAGACATCACCCGAGCTGCGTCAGAGAACCAAATCAACGCGAGAATTCAACAGAACTCTTAACGCATTTTTTGCGGAGTTTCATCTACCCAAAGTGGTAGACCCTTTTTTTAGCAAACACGCCCACCCCTGATTTTATAGCCACTGTTTTTGGCGACTAAAACACTTAAACCAAAAAACGTACCATAAGATGTGCGGAACGAAGCACATATGACCACAAAACTAAACGAGACTCTTAAACAAAACGTTCTAAAACTATGCCAAAAAATTGCAGGCTCACGCAAAATCACCGCAGCTTGCCTTTACGGTCCATGGGTCTGCGGGTACGCCGACAAACAAACCGACCTGAACGTTTTGCTTGTTTTGGACAATTTCACTTTCCGAGTAAACACATACAAAGAAACCGTGGACAACATTAGTGTTTCAGTTCTAATGGTTAACCGCTCAGACTTTGAACGCGACATAAACAGAGGATGGCTCGGAGAATTCTTTGCCGAAAAAATAACCGTTCCATACGAGCCTTTAACAAACCCTGAATATTTGCGGCTTAACCAAATAAAAACCAAAAAACGAGTAATTCTAGAACTTTTAGAAAACCTGATTCTAGGGTTCCCAGAATCGTCTCACGAATTTTTGATAAACAACCAATACTTCATGTACGAAGTAATGCTCAGACGCGCCCGAGTATTCCCACCCCTAACATACAGCTTTCATAACATGCTAACTGGGGCATATGCCCAAAAAAACCTGCAAACAATCATGGACGGGTACCTCGCAGCCATAAACGAACTCGTAACCGAAAACGTATTGACCCTATACAACGGGTACATCAAAATCACAAAGAACCACATAGAAAAAACAAAAAAACGCATACTACGACTGCCTCCCATATTCAAAACAATCCAACGGCTAGCATTACCGCCTCTTCTTAGCGTTTTCTCAGAATCTGAAACAGTTTACATTGATGACCAGCGGTTGTTCCAAAAAAACAACAAAAAATACAGCGCCGAACGCCTAGTTTCCATGATGGAAAACCCCAAAAAACACGTTTTTCTCCCAACACCGCTGGGACCTGTGCCACTTGCTGACAAATCCAACATCAAAGAAATTGCACGAAAAATAATTCCGGACAGCAAAACCGCAGAAATGAGCATCAGAAACATTGGCGGAGTCTTAAACGACGTGTATCTGCTTACCGTAACAAAAGACAGCGGGCAACAACAAAAGTTTGTAATCAAACAATTCAAAGACTGGTCAAACCTCAAATGGTTACCCCTGACCCTGTGGTCGTTTGGAAGCTCCACATTTGTCGTGCTTGGGCAGTCCCGCCTTGAAAAAGAGTACGCCATAAGCACGTTTCTTTACAACAACGGTTTTTCGGTTCCAAAAATTTACCACATCAGCCCCAATAACAGAATCATCGTGGAAGAGTTTATCCAAGGAACAGATTTTGCTGAAACAATCAAAAAAATACTGGGTTCTAAATATGCACCAAAAGACCTCCAACTGGTAAATCAGGTCGGACAAAAAGTGGCAAAAGCCCACAACCTTGGTGTGTGTTTAGGCGACTGCAAACCAGAAAACTTCCTTGTAACAAAAAACGAAATCTACGTACTAGACCTTGAACAAGCAACCAGAAACGGAAACCAGGCATGGGATATCGCAGAATTTTTGTATTTCAGCGGACACTACAGCCCACCAATGTCATCAGCCACCGCCGCAACCCAAATCGCAAAAAACTTTATCCAAGGCTATTTGGACGCAGGAGGAAACAAAGAAAGCATCAAAAAAGCAGCGTCAGCACGTTACACAAAAGTTTTCAGTGTGTTCACGCCGCCGCATGTGCTTTTGGCTGTTTCTAATGTTTGCCAAAAAATGGGAAAATAACAAAGTTAACTGTTCAGCTTTTTTCTTCGTCGCCGTTAAGAACTTGGAACTCGTTTTCTGATATCCAGCCTTCTTCTTTGAGCTCTTCTAGACCGCGTTTGATTCCTACTTTTTGTTCTGTTGTTCGCAGAATGTTCGCTTTGCTGCCTGCATCTGTTATTTCCTTTTCAAACACAGGACTCTGCTGAGTCAAATCCACCAGCTTATCCAAAAGAGCCGCAATCGCATCAGACCGGGACTGCATAAACGATTTCATTTTTCCTGCACCAAAAACGCCCTTCAGCTTGGTTTTGATTCCCATGCTGCTTATCATGGATGGAGGGTTAACCACGTAACGTTTTCCAACTTCTGTTTCGTAACAAACAAAGTATAAAGAAAGGTAAACCAGCGCGTACTTTCGTCTTCTATCCTCGTAACCCAGATTATCTAACTCGTTCAAGGCGGTTTCTTTAGTTTTTATCATGGTGTCTATTTGTTTTATTATCGCTGAGGTTCTTTCCTGCAAGTCATCTAACTCTTGTTGCTCCAACCTGATGCGTGCTTCTTTAGCTGCTTCTATGTCGTGCAAACTTTTTTGTGCCTCTTCTATGCGGTCGTCTGGTTTTCGTCTTGCTCTGGACACTTCGATTTTCTTGGCGTCTTCAACGTTTTCGATGTTTCTGTCGATTTCTTTGATTTCCCTGTTAAGCACAGGAATCTTCTTTTTGATTTCATCAAGTTTCTGAGTTAACTCAAACTCGTCAGCTTCGTCTTTACGTTCCCTGTATGTTTTTATGTCTGCTTCGTAGCGTTCGATATCGCTTGAGATTCTTTCAAGAGTTTTTTCTATGCTAACCCTGTTCTGGTGCAACGCCCGCAGTTTACGGTCATATTTTTTAGAAATTCGGGTGACTTCTTCGTCACGTTTTTCCTGAATCTTATTGATTTTTTCCATTACTTTTGGTCTGACCTTTTTGATTCTATTGTCAAACTCTTTCATGGACGCTTTGATTTCTGCTTGAAGATTCTTAATCTGTTCTCGTGCACCTTTGCTTAGCAGTTTCATGCTTTTGCTTAGGTTTTTAATTTCATCCTCTACACGGGTTCTTAACTCAGTAAGTTCATCTAACTCGGCTGCAACTTCTGATTCATCCAACGTAGGCGACAAAACCGCTTTTGGTGTTGCAACTTTTTCCAGTTCCTCTGCGTCGTTTAGGTAATCAACTAAATCTTTTGTAAATTCCGCGTTAGTAATCAGCCCGTCGATTGTTATTTCGTCTTTTCCGCCGAAGTTTTGGAAATAGCTTGTGTGTTGTGACAACGCAGCGCAGTATGCTTCACGCGATTTGGAGCTTGCTTGTATGTCGTTGTCGAATGCTTTGATGTCTGGAATTACGTCGCATGGGATTGTCTGGTTTGTTAGACCCAGTCCGTCAAAGATTAGTGTTCTTCCTTTCCATGGAACCAGCCATATTGGGTAACATGTTTCAGCTATGAACAAAATTTTTTCTTCAGGTTTTTTGAGGACCCTGCCCTCACCTTTTTTTCTGTCTCTTTCTGTTAAATAATAAATTGCTGCCATTTCCATGTCTTTGGTGAATGGTTTGAAGCGGTCTTTAGCCGGAACCGCAAAAGGCAAAGTGAGCCTTCTAACTCTTTTTGGCAACGTTCACACCCATTTTAGTTATTTTTTTTGGAAATTTTATGATGTTATCGTGATACTTAACTGTCATGATTTACGCCTTCTGTTTTAAAGGCAACGAAATCGGTTTTATTCTAACTTGGAATAGTTATTTAGGTTTTATTCATTTCCCGATTTTTACTGTCAAAAAGGGTCTAAATACGGCGTTAAATGCTGACAAAACGCTTCGGCACGCAATCTGGTCTATATACTTTAAACACTGAGTATTTAAATGAGTTCAACCCTTTTCAGTTTGCGGTAGATACGCTTGAATTTGTTAAAAGAAGTCCCGCTTGGAGACAAACCTCCAGAACTGCTAAATGCAGTCATCGAAGTTGTAAGCGGCGCAAGGGACAAATATGAATACAAATCGAAATGGGAAGCCTTTGTTTTAGACCGCATCATTCCATCATCTGTTGTTTTTCCAGTTGAGTACGGCTTTGTTCCCCAAACATGGTACGACGACAACGACCCAATAGACATCATGGTTCTAAGTTACGAACCACTAGAAGTCGGCTGCATCGTCCGGGTCCGTGTCGTAGGTGCACTGGTGATTGAGGACGAAAAAGGGTTAGACTCAAAAATTTTGTCAGTTCTTGTTGACGACGCCCGATTCAAAGGAGTCACAGACATCGAACACATTCACCAACACAGACTGCTGGAGATTCAAGAATTCTTTGAAACCTACAAACGCCTAGAGCCGCACAAATGGGTCAACATCAAAGAATGGGTAAACGCCAAAGAAGCACAAAAAATCGTTCAATACGCCGCCGACAAATTCGACCCAAACAAAGCATAACCCGTTTCGACTGCACTTTTGAATTCAGGAGTGCAAAACCAGAAACATTTTTTTCAAGTCACTACAACACAGTTTACGATAAACCATGACCGTTAAAGCTGTGCTTCTTGATTTGGGTTTGACTCTTACGCGGACTGCGTCGTTTCCTGAAATCTACAGACGTATTCTTGCCCGTTTTGGTGTGACTGTTTCGGTTGAAGATATTTTATCTGCACAGAAAGCCACAGAAAACGAATTTGACACCGCAGAATACAGCACTGAGGTTCGTAAAGAGTTCTGGACCAACTACAACGCTTCTGTTATACAAAAACTAGGCGTCAAAGAAAACACGGTATTTTTAGCCTCACAAATCGACGAACTCTGGTGGGAATGCTCCCATGTGCAGCTTTTCGAAGATGTGGAACCTACATTAGGTGCCTTGAAGGCTAAGGGCTTGAAGCTGGGGCTTGTTTCTAACGGGTTTAAACCAGACATCGAACACGTCCTAGGCAAGTTAGACTTGGCAAAATGGTTTGACACAATTGTATGCATCGACTCGTGCAACTGCGCCAAGCCTGATAAACGCATTTTTCTTTACGCCCTAAAACAGCTTGGAGTAAAAGCGTCTGAAGCAGTTTTTGTTGGAGATTCCATAAAATACGATTACGAAGGCGCCTCGGCAGTTGGCATCAAACCGTTTCTTATCGACCGCGAAGGAAAACTTCCCAAAGGTTACGACAAACTTGCAAGCTTAACCGATTTGCTGGCTCAGGTTTAAAGCTATAAAAAAGGGGCGGTTATTCTGGCAGGTCCTCAAAGACCTGTTTCATGTTTGTTCTGTATTCTTGAAATGCGGCTCGTCCCTCTTTGGTGAGTTGCAGTGTTGTGTGGGGTTTTTTGTCTATGAACTCTTTTTCCACTGCAATGTAGCCTGCGTTTTCGAGTTTGCTTACGTGTGAGGATATGTTGCCCCACGTCAAGCCTGTTTGGCGCTGCAGGAACAGGAAGTCTGCGCTGTCAACGACAAAGAGGTGAGCCATGATTACTAGCCGTGCTGGTTCGTGTATTATTTTGTCTATTTTTGGAATTGCGCCCAGTTCGTCGTCGTTTGCTTTGTTGGGGCTCATGTTACTGTGCATCCATTGTTTGAGTTGGTTTGGGATACTTGTTTATGAAACGTGCAAGCATGAATAGCCCAGCCGCTAATATAATTGTGCCCAATGCAGCGAGGTAGTAATACAAGGGGTATGTAAGGAAGTATCCGCCAACAAACATTGTCGCCGTCAGTAATGCGTATGCATACATCCTAGTTGTTTTGAAGGCGTAAGCACCCAGCAAAAACAATACAGCAACTGCTACTCCGATGGTAATCATGTAGTAATCGATTAGAAACAGCAACCAATCAGGGACACCTGAACTTGTGGTCTGCACGAAAGCAAACATTCCAGCTACCATTGCTACTATGCCTAGGACTAATGCGATTGCAGTTATTTTTTGGGCTCGTTGTACTGGTAATCTGACGTAACCGATTCTTGGAATTGTTACTAGTTTTTTGATTCCTGCATAAAATGAAACGGCTAATGCTCCTGCGATGCCGCCTAGCCATGGCATGTCTATCATCATCATAATGGCAAACGTGAAAACAACCACTGCCACGGTGATTTCCAGTATTCCATCTTCGTGATATGACGTGTAGGCCTTTCTTTCGATTTGCTTCATGTTTATTTTTTGGTTCATTTGTTTCATCCGCTCTAAACAATACACTTTGTACTATATAACACTTTGCGTTACAAAGTACTTTGTATATTGTTCGGATGTGGGTCACAAAAAATAGGAAAACAAAACCCAATGACGAGCAAAATCTTGCAGCCACTACTCTATTGGCGCATAGATTTCAATTAACAACTCTTCCTGTGGAACCTCATGAGGGTCGTTTAGGTATATTTCTCGTATCGGACCAGTAATCGTTTTGTTGTTTTCTGCTAACCACGCAAAAAGTTTCTCGTATGTTGCTGTCTCTTGCTGATACGGACCTTTATGCAAAATCTTAGCCATCTTCGCCGCGGGTAGCTCGTAACACTTTATTTCATCAGTTTCTTTGCCTCTCTTTGCTATGGGAACTGCCACCTCAACGTCTGCGTTGCCTTCTTTGTCGGCTTTTATTGCTTGTTCTGCGCTGTTTTCGTGGCAAACGTACATTGGTGGGCCAATCATCTGGATTGCGTTTTGTGCAGCATGCTGGCATATCTGTGGAATCATTACTCCGATGCTTTGGTATGGACCTGTTTTTCTCATGCCTATTACTAGCTGGGGTTCCATGTCAACGATTGTAATTTCATTTTTCAACTTTTTTCACCTGAACTGGTTGTAGTCTGTTTTTGGTATATAGCGTTTAAGCGAAATTGCACTTCTAAAACGGTGAGAGGTAGGTGAAACAAAACTATGTTGGCGGTAAACATTTAGTATAAATAGGGTGACTGCGTCAAATCGGTAGAATGACACTTACGTGATAACGATGACCGAATTAATTGCCGAAGGCGACGACGTTTACCTATATCTGGACCAAAAAAGAACCTACTTGGTAAAAGTCGAAGCCGAAAAAAGTTTTCACACTCATAAAGGATACATCCAACTGGGGGACCTGATTGGAAAAGAGTACGGAACACAAATCGCAAGCAGCATGGACATAGTATTTGTTGCCATGAAACCAACACTGCGCGATTACATCTTCAAAAGCAGCAGACGAACCCAAATTTCTTACCCCAAAGACATCTCGCTTATCATCATGTTTAGCGGAATCAGCTCCGGAAGCAGAGTAGTCGAAGCAGGAACCGGAACAGGTGCCCTGACAAGTGCCATTGCTCACTATGTTAAACCTGCTGGAAAGGTTTACACCTATGAGGTAAGGCAAGAGTTTCAAAAAAACGCCCAAAAGAACCTGGAACGTGCCCACCTGCTGGATTATGTTGAACTAAAAGAAGGCGACGTAACCCAAGGAATCGAAGAAACAGACCTAGACGCCATAATCTTGGACATGGCAACACCTTGGCTTGTGATTCCTCACGCGTACAAAGCCCTGAAGGGAAGCGGTGTACTGGTTTCGTTTAGCCCAACCATTGATCAGGTCGTAAAAGTGGTAGAATCCCTAGAAGACCACTGTTTCATGTGCATTGACACCGTTGAAACATTCATCAGGTTCATGCAAGTAGCCCGAGGAAAAACACGACCACAAACAGTAATGACAGGACACACAGGTTACATCACCTTTGCACGGAAATCCTTGCCTGCACCACCAGTTCCAGAGGATTAAGAAAGCTCAACTGTGTTCAGTTCCGCTAAGGTTTCTAGGCTGTTCATCATTATCTTCTTGTTAGAAATGGTGTAAAGAACATCTTCGATGTAGATTGCTCTTTGCACGTAATGTTCTGTGCCAAAGTAGATTCCAGTTGGTGCTTCTCCATTTTCCATGTGGGTAATCTTTCCTTTCAGTTCCAGTCCATCTACGGATATGTCAAAAACGTATGCTCCCTGCCACACGTAATCGCCTCGAGCATTGTCTGGAATTTGGTCATCGTATTTCATCTGGTCTATTTCTGCCACCAGCACGGGGATTACTAACAGGTTTCTTGAGCGGTCAAAGAGCAGTGCTTTGTGGTCGTCTAGCACTGGTGAGTATGTTCCCCTGTCTCCTATTTCGTATTTTGTTAATTCTGTTGGGTTTAATGAGTCAGAAACATCAAAAAGACTAATTTTAACTCCTTGATACCACGCGAAGTCGTCTTCTTGGGCTTCTACTGTTTCTTTTCCTATTCCTATGAGATGGTTTTCGTCATATGGGTGCAGATAATCCGAGTAACCCGTTACTTTGAGTTGACCAAGTACTTTGGGGTTGGTTGGTGTTTGCAAGTCTATTACAAAGAGTGGGTCAACTTTTTTGAAGGTTACAACATAGCAGATTTCGTCCATAAAACGTACCGAGTAGATTTTTTCTTTTGGTGCTAAGTTTTCCACTTTTCCGACTATGTTTAGGTTCATGTCTAAAACGTAAACGTTGTTTACTGAATCTGCTTCGTCAAAGCTTCTTGCGACGTGCCCTACTGTTGTTGCTATCCTGAAGTAGCCGTTGTGTTCGTCCATGGAAAACTGGTCATGCACTCTTCCAGGAACTTCGCCTGCTGCTTGAATTGTTAAAGATTCTTGGTGTATCTTGATTCTGTTAATCAAAGTCTTTTCGTTCTGGTTTTGCTCCATCGGGTATTCTGGTATAGCCAAGTAAATGTTATCTTGTGAAACATATATTGTGCTGCTGCTTCCGAGGAGAACTGTTTCTGTTGTTGGTTGCTGTTGATCGTCTTGAATGCTTAGGGCAACTATGGTTGTGAAGCTGTAGTAGCTGTCTGTGCTGTTGTAGTAGTATATGTCTGTGGCTTGGATTTGTCGTGTTGAATTGTTTTCACAAATTGTTGGCAACAAAACTTTTGTGTAGTTCATGAATGTGTTATGGTTCACTATGGCGTAGACGTAGTTTTCTATCATCCTTGCCGAGAAGTAGTATCCGTCAACAGAAAACTCCTTTTTCAACACTGGACTTGATTTGTCAGAAATGTCGTAAACTTTTATCGAAGTTTTTGGAGGCTGGTATCTCATCGTGATTTCTAAGTTCTCTTCGCCTTTGGTTAACCATCCTTGATTGACGAATTCTGTTTCAAAAACAACCAGTCTGTCACCGTTTACAAAAATGCCCATCACTTCACCGTTTAAGCAAATCTTTGAAACCACACCTGCTTCTGTAGACGGATACGCCTTCACTAGGGTTATGTTCCCACCCGACACAACGTAGATGTATTCTCCATCAGTTTTGATTATGTCTGCCTCGTCAACTCCTCCAACCTGAACATTAGTTTCCGAAAAATCTGACGTAGTAGCTTCAGGCACCGTTAATCCATCTGCATTCTGTACCCCAAAACTTGACCTAAAATTGCTATATCCAAAAATGTATTTGCTTGTCTGAGGAGCGTTTTCTATAAGATTATTCAATTCGTCGTAGGACGAAAACTTGGTTAATGTAGTTGCTCCTGCTTCGGGACTTTGTAGTGCAAGATATAACGGAATAGAGCATGCAGTCAAAAGTATACCAATTAATGAAACTATAAATAATGTTGTTTTTTTCATATTATGTCGCCCGCCAATTCTACCTTCTTGTAGTTTGGTGGGGACTTAATGCTACGCTTTAGAACATTTTGTACCAAAATTAGAACAATCAGTTTACTCGTTTTTTGAGGTAGACAAAAACGCCTAGGGCGACAACAAAACTTGGGATTGTCATCCATGCGATTGGCGAAAAATCTGTTGGTTCTGTGTCATCAAAAGTGAGGGTGTATTTTGTGTCCGTGTTTGTTGCTCCGGGGGCAACTACCATATCTCCTGTTCGTTCACTGGTTGTTTCTGTGTCGTTAAACTGAATAGAGTATTCTCCCCCATTGATGGCATCAGTTTTTTCGTACAATGCTAATGGTGCAAGCATTGTTACCGTGCCAAGCAAGATGGCAAGCAGTGTGTATGTTAGCATTTTGTTCAATTTTCTTCTATCCTATTTTGAGTGCGGGATGCTATTAAGTCCACTTTTTAGAACACCTTTAGAATGGTTTTTCTTTCCACAGCCTTACTGTTTCAAGCCACAAAAACGCGTTGGCAGTAACTCCAAAAAGTATCGCGGCGATGTTGTGTACCGAGAATGTGGGTTGGTAAAGTATCACGTTGTAAACCACGAGGTATATGGCGAACATTGTGGACAACCAAATGGCATAAAACAGGTGGCGGGGAACAAGGAACCGTCCCATTCTGCTGAAGAATTTTAGCAGTCCAACTTTTACTTCTTGGTTTAGCAGGTATTCTCCTCTAGGTGTTTTTTGTACCAGACCTAACGACAACAGTTTATCCAAGTGATGTGCTGCAACGCTTGGGCTGGACAGTCCTAATGAACGCTGTACCTCGCGTACGCCTACACTGCAGTTGGGGTCGCGCATTAGGTACCAGTATATTTGCAGTGTTTTGCCTTTGAGTTGTGATTCGATTTCCGATACGTCAGAGGAATTGTCATCAGACATTGGATTCGCCAAAAATCAATATGATTACTTAGATATAATATAATTCGCCCAAAAACTGTCTAATTTGTGGCTTTGCGCAAAACCCGCCAAAACTTGTTGGTCAATTATTTGTTCTTTTGGTTTTTTTGAAAAAAGGTAGTTTTCAACAATGAACTACTATTAGTCTTCAAACATGAGACATTTTAGAA
>JAOZIC010000118.1 GCA_026014605.1 Candidatus Bathyarchaeota archaeon | reverse complement strand
TGCTTGCTCAAAAAGAACACGAACACCACTAATGTTCTGAGGCTCATCCCAATCTATCTGCAGCCACTGAGGCATTGATTGATACGGTTCAGAAGCCCACCTAGTATTATTACTTCCGTCAACTGCGTAGTCAGCACCTAAGACAAATGGGTCCCAGACTCCAACTGAACTGGATGACACTTTGCCTTTTGGGGAAATGTTACAGCCTAACTCCGTAGAGTGCAGTTCAAAATCGGTTAATGCAACAATTTTTTCGTCTTCGTTAAGTGAATAACAGATTAGTTGGTTGAAAGCAATTTTTCCTGAGCCACAGATTTCTATGTCATGTGTGCTTGTGTTTAAGTAAACGGGGCCTGCTTCGTACATTTCTGAGCCGTTGTTGGAACTAATGTGCCGTAACGGAACGGTTGTGTTATCAATTTTTAGTTGCGGGTTTCCTGTGTTGGGGCTTTGCGCTAAACAGACTGCAAACATGTATTGACTTTCGCGCAGAATTGTGATGTTACTTGAGATTGGTGTTTCTGGAAACTCGGATTCCAAAACTTGACCTTGGTATGGTGCAGTTACTAGCTGCCATTCTGGTGGAATACTTTCTGTAAACGAGTGCAGTGCAGTTAATCTGTGGATTATTCTGCCTTGATAACTTTGAATTTGTTTTTGCATTCTGTTTTGTTGGTTTTCCAACAACTCAGAGTTAACAACTGCAATTGCGTCAACATCGTTCCAACCATTGCCGTAGTTAGTTAAGCTCAGGTAATGTTTCCCTTTTTCAAAATAATGTGTGCCAAGGTTAACCCATTTTAACCCCATCCAATCATCTGCCCACGGATGGATTCTTTCGATGGGTGCACCGTCTACATGAATCATCAGTTCGCTTCTGTATTGGTTGTAGCCAATTCTCACCAATATTTCGTAGTTTCCGTTTATTTGTGCTTCAAAGGGGATTGTAACTTTGTTGTTTCCACATGTCGACAAAGTGTAACCACCAAAACTCTGCAAACCAAAATCTCCCCACGAATTCGATTTCCCCCAATATGCAGAGAAGTTACGGCTTGACATTGCATAATGTGAAGCATCTATCACGTCAATTTCTTCAGACGAAACCATAACCAAATCAAGCAAGTTACTATCGTCCAACAAAATCGCTTTAGAATCTCTAATCAGCGGGTCATTTACTATGTCGATGTTTTCAAATTGGTCAGCAAAAACAAAGGCGTTTTTGTTAAGGTCTAAGTCTGCAATCTTTGCTGTGGAAAAAAAGCTCTTTGTGCCTCCAACAACTAAAACGTTGTTAGCTGTGCTGTATACCCTGTTTTGGTGATACTTGTTTTCCAGTATAACTGAACCGCTTTGATTGTAAACTACCTTTGTTCCCTTTTGGTTCAAAAAGAACGTTCTGACGTTTTCAGTTAGGTACTCGGGCAAAACCACATACTTGTAATTGAATGTGCTGAGTAATTCCAACATTTCATCGCTTAAAAATTTTCGAGAAACCCCATAACGTAAAAAATTCACAAACTGACGCGAAGCCGGAGTATGACCTCCATCTTCTAGAACAGGTTTGCCATGAAGAAATGAACTATCAAAACCGATATCGTGTCCCCATCCGATACTGGTTGGCATTGTTGATGAAGCGAAATCTGTTTGAACACCTGCAAGCAGTTCCCACTCTCCGGGACTGTTGTTCACTGTTACAATTTTGAAGTCTCC
>JAOZIC010000141.1 GCA_026014605.1 Candidatus Bathyarchaeota archaeon | reverse complement strand
TCACCGTTCGCGTCCTTGATTTCCAGATAAGGAGGCGGAGTAACTGGTGTACCATCTGCAATCAATCCGTCTTCAGCCGCTTGCTTAAAGAGGTCAATCCATTCATAGTAAGGAGCTGCTGGACCCCAATCAACCATTCCGTTGATTACAAGCTTGATTCTTTCTGCGTCAGAGAGGTCGCCTAAATCAAGGGTTAGAACGTTCCAGTAAAGGTCATCCCATGCGGGACTTTCTACCCCGTTAAATCCTGGTGTAAAATCGCCATCAAGTTCGGCAATATCAGCTAGTACGTCGTCACCTTTTTCGTTAACAGCAGAAACTGGAGTTGCCAATTCTTTGCTTACAGTGTAAATTTGGTCAGTAAAGCTTGGGTTCAAATAGTGAACCATAGTAGCATGAACGTCCACATCCGCTGAGTGGTCTGCAACAATCATGTAGGCTCGGTCCAAGTAGAAGATTTCACTCCACCGCTGGGACAGCGTCATATCGTAATAGTCTTTACCGTCGATAGTTGTTAGTTCAAGGTCTTGGTCACTTATTTTTGCGTGGTCCCATGGGTTACTTCCCAGGAAGGTAATCTCGCCGTTAGCGTCAATGTAACCGATGTATCCTAGCCAGCCGCCGTTTGAAACTTCTGCAACATAGACGTATTCACTGCCATTCCAGTAATACAGCGAAGGACAAGAAGCTCCACCCTCGTAAACTGCTTCGTATCGTATTGCACTTTGCACATTCACGGTTCGTGTTGGGTTGGTGTTATACCTGTCGTCTTCCCAGTTCAGGAACCTGTATTCACCAGTTGGGTCGGTAGGTGGCATAGCAATTGTGTGCGAACCAACATCCACAAGAACAGAAACAGTAGCAACGTAAGGTTTACCGTCCAAGGTGAATTCAGCTTTTGCTCCTTTTGCTCCAATTATCAAGGTGTGCTTTCCGTTTGGAACAACTTTTAATGAGCCAGTTAAAGCACCTAGTTTTACTTGGTAGTCACCAACACCACCAGCAGTTATCGTAAATTGTACTCGGGTGTTTGTTCCTCCAAGAAGTGCAACGTTTTCGCTTCCTACTGATTCACCGTTAATTCGAAGGCTGACTGTAGAATATCCAGTTTTGTCACCGTGGTTTGTGAAAAGCCCAGAAATTGTTACAGATTGTCCAGCCCAAACTTCGGATGGGCTGATAACAAGATTGCTTGCAACAATGTTTGCTGGTCTTCCATCTTCTGGACCGCTTGGAAGTTCACCAGTACCAGGGTCTTCAATTACGGGTGCTGCTTCAATTACCTTGAAGGATCCGACCAAATCTGCAATTTTTACGGTGTATGTTCCTAAGGTTGTTTTGGTTACTGAAAATTCGACTATTTTACTTTCGCCAGCAAACAGTTGGGCTAGTTGGCTTTGTTCTAATGCGTCGTTTAGTAATAGTTCTATGACTACGTCGCCAGAGTCATTTCCCGTGTTAGTTACGTTTACGGAAATAATCACTGGCAGGTTTGCTCTTACTTCAGATGGGCTAACAAAGAGGTCAGACACCTGAAACTCTGCAGCTAAAGTAGCCTCACCTGCGATTGAGGGTTGAATGTACAGATAGCCTGCTGCTGCTAAACTGATGATGATTAAATCGAAAATAAAAATTAGTCGAAGCTTTTTGGTTTTTGAGCGATTTGGCATAATGTTCAATCCTTACTGAAAATCTGTATATATAATTATCTGGAATAAAAAAATTTGGTAAA
>JAOZIC010000100.1 GCA_026014605.1 Candidatus Bathyarchaeota archaeon | reverse complement strand
TGTTTTCAACTTAAAAGGATTAACTGTTTGGTGGGAAAATAATAAGTTCACAAAACCCAAACTATGTTTTGTGCCTACTCTAAGAAAACTCGCGTTAACCATCGTTGTCTTTCTTGTTTTGTGTTTAACAGTTGTTTCCAGTCTTTTTCCTGTTTTACACGCGCAAACAGATTATTCTATAGAAGTTGCTGGGTACACTTGGAACCATCCAACATTGACTGTATGTGTAGTTCCCCAACCCGAACAGCAGTGGTGGAAACCGTATTATCTTAACGCTACACTGCACGGAATCGCCCAGTGGAACGACGCAATTCGGCAGTTTGCTTACGTGAACAGCCAGTTTAGGTATTTGTCTGAGGTCAGTTTTGTTCCAACAGTAAACTACCAAAACGAGTCAGGTTACGACATCTACATCCAGTGGATAAACCAATGTGCCGAAGAAGCAACTATAGGAAAATCTGAAGCAACTATTAGACCACCGTGCATAACCGTAAAAAACGTTATTTGCCTTGCCGCTGCGTCGCCAAGCGGGCATGTTATGACTGAAGTTGACATGCAAAACATTGTTGTTCACGAGTTAGGGCACGCTTTAGGCGTGTACCACTGCGGCTACTCTGAAGACATCATGTATTCCATTGTGCAATACAAACGAACCGTGAAAGAACTATCTTCACTTGACCTTTACTGCCTTGCAAAAAGTTTTGAGTGGCTGTCTGTTTCATCAAATTTTGTGACCGCAAATGTGTGCCCAGAAAAAACGTACATCACTTTGCCACCAACCCTTGAATACACCCGTTTCACAATAGCAGAAGAAAACATTCCAGAACCCGTTCCAGTGACCCTTGTTGAGTATGCAGTTGAACTGTTTTCCCAGCCTTGGACAGTGATTGCAGCAGTGTGCGTTTGTTGGCTCATAATTGGCGTTGTTATTATTTTTAGAATCAAAAAACAACAATGAAAAACGGGCGATGTTAACCCATTAACACGTCTATGATTAGTCTGATGCTGAAAGCCAAAGAAATCAACGCCAGTATCATCTTCAAGGTTTGCTGTTTTGCGCGTTTTGCAAGCAAGACTCCAAATTGTGCACCAATAATTGTTCCAATGGTTATGGGTATCGCATAGTCAAATGGAATGTTTTGCAAAAACCCGTGCGTGAGTATTCCTGCTCCGTTTGTTAATGCCATGGCAAATTCAGAACTAGCAACCGCAATGTGAGAAGGCACGCCCAACAAAATCATTGTTGTGGTGTCTGTGATTCCTCCGCCTAGTCCTGCTAAGCCTGTTACTAAACCGCTCATTAAACTGCTTAACACCACTAACCCAGGTTTACGGATTTTATACTCAAAAACATGGTTCATCGAGTCCTGTACTTTTCTTCCCCAACCATCCTCCTCTTTGACGCTCGAAAAACCAGTCGCACACGTTTTTTTTCTAAGGTTCCGCAACATAAGTAACGAAAGGAACAGGATAAAAAATCCACACAATCCAATTAGGAAATCTTTTGGAAGAATCGTTGTTAGATACGCACCAATAATTACTCCGGGGATATCAAAAACGTCGTAGAGTACCGCCAGTTTGAAGTCTACCCTTTTTTGTTTGAGGTAACCAAGCGTAGCTGAAATTGTGGTTCCAAACATCGCAACTATGCTGATTGCAACAGCACTTTGGGGCGGAAGGTTGAAAACCAAAATCAGGGTGGGAACTAAAATGAATCCGCCTCCCAGACCGCACATGGACGCAGGTAATCCAA
>JAOZIC010000149.1 GCA_026014605.1 Candidatus Bathyarchaeota archaeon | reverse complement strand
CAACCAATAGTCACAAACCCAACCAACTGTACAGCATGCCTAGAATGCAAACATAGCTGCCCAGTTGATGCGATAACCGTGAAAGAGAAATAGCGTACACAAGTTCGGTTTAGCGGTTTTGTTAAATTATTTTCACAGAATCAGCATTGAAACTAAGCCACACAGTTTGACCGACTTCAAGGTTTTTTTCAACAAAAACACGTTTGGTCATTAGGGCACAAAAACGTAAACCAGCATCAACAATTAACAAAACAGTAGGCCCTTGGTCTACAAACTCTGAAACAGTTCCCTTCAAAACATTGAAACCGTCGTCGTTTACGGCAGAAAAATGCACTGTTATATCTTCAGGACGTATAGCCACCACACATTCATACGAGTCTACGGGTTTAGAAACCTTCAAGTTAACTCCTTCTGCGGTTACCACATAAAACAAGTCCTGTTTTTTAACCAGACTAGTTTTGAAAATGTTTTCGTAACCAAGAAACTTTGCCACAAACTCAGTTCTTGGTTTTGTGAAAATCTCTTTTGGTTTTCCAACCTGAACCAGTTCACCCGATTTCATGACAGCCATTTTATTTCCTAAACTAAAACCTTCAACTTGGTCATGCGTTACGTGGATTATGGTTTTGCCCAAGCCACTTATTCGCTTTAACTCAGCTTTTAGTTCCTGTGATGCCTCTACATCTATTGCGGTTAGAGGTTCGTCAAAAAGTATTGTTTTTGGTTTTGTTGCCAAAACCCGCGCAAGCGCAACTTTTTGTTTTTCTCCGCCGCTAAGATTTGCTGGTTTGCGGCTTTGAATTTGTTTAAGCCCAGCTAACTCAAGAATCTGGTCTACAACGTGTATTTGTTCAGTTTTTGGTGTACCCCTCATTTTTAGTCCAAACGCGATATTTTGTCGAACATTCATGTGTGGAAATAGAACACATTTTTGAGAAACATAACCAATGTTGCGTTTTTCTGGTGTAGTATCGGTTATGTCCACACCATTAAGAAAGATTCTGCCATGGTCAGGCCTGTGAAATCCCATTATAGTTTCAAGAAGAAGGGTTTTACCAGACCCAGTTGGACCAAGAAGAATGAAATAGTCGTCATCTTCAACGACCAAGTTGATGTTTTTTAGCGAAAATCCACGCCAACTTTTTGATATATTTTTTAGTTCAAGTCCCAACACTGTTCACCTCTAGTTTTGATACACCTGCTTTGTGGGTTTTGCAACGGTAACTCGGAAAACAACTAAAATCACAATTGCTAACAAAATCAAAAGAGCATTAATTGGCAAAGCTGCACTCAAGCCTTCGCTGACAAACACATCAAAAACATGTATGGGTGCAGTTTTCGGGAAGTAAGAAATCAACACAACTGCTCCAAACTCGCTTACTGCACGTGCCCAAGTAAGCATACAACCAGTTAAGATTCCTCGTGATGCCAGCGGGAATGTTATGTTGGCAAAAACTTTGAATTTCGTTGCGCCTAGGCTTCTTCCCATCTTTTCCATGTCAGGGTCTATGGACATGAAGGCTTCTTGGGCACTTCGAACCATGAAAGGTGCACTGACAAACGCCATTGCTATAACAATTCCCCATACGGTATCCAGAAACGAGATTCCAAACATTGAAAAGAACCCGCCAATGGGGGTGTCGGGTCTAAGAACAAAAAGTAGCGCGATGCCTGCGGTGTTGTGTGGAATAAGTATTGGGATGTCGATTAAAGAGTCAAGCACGTTTTTGCCTGGAAAGTTGTATCGGACAAACA
>JAOZIC010000066.1 GCA_026014605.1 Candidatus Bathyarchaeota archaeon | reverse complement strand
CAGATGCGAAAAATGTTGGACAGTCTTTCAGACCGCAAAATAGACCGTGTAATCGATTTGGCTAACATGTTCAGAATAGACACTTTACTCGAAAAGTTTGGTGACCTAGATTTTCAGGGCAGGTCGTTAATTCCTATGATGCGCTATCCTGCAACAATTGCTGTGGTGGGCTATTTTGTTTTTAGTTATTTGACTTCATCCAATCGATAATTTTTGTTCACAGTTCCACTTTTTTTGGTTTGCTGCATGGAAGTGTTTTAGAATGACACCCGCACTAGTATCTGCTGAGGCTAACAGTAAATGACCGGAAACATATCTTGCGATTCGTCTAATTTTTCGCACAAAATGGTAATCGTTGTAAGAACCGACATCAAAATGAGTAAAGGCAAAATGGCTGCCCAAGCAGGACACGCCGCGGTTTCTGCTTCTGAGTATGCACGAAAAAACCGACCCGAATGGTGGAATCCATGGATAAACGAGGGTCAATGCAAAATTGCTGTGAAAGCCAAGTCTGAACAAGAAATTTTAGACCTTGAACGCCAAGCAAGAAACGCCAAGTTGCCTGTAGCCTTAATTGTTGACCGCGGTTTAACAGAAATTCCACCCAACACCACTACTTGTCTTGGTATTGGTCCGGCTCCAGCCAGCAAGGTAGATGTGATAACGGGTAAACTGAGTTTGCTTTGAGGAATTGTTTGTTGCAGGTTCCAGAGCTTGAAAAACAGTTAGGAATGGAAGTTTACGCCACCCAACCTGACGGGTTTGGCGGAAAAATTCGTCAACTCCTAGACGATTTCGTAGTCGAAGAAGTGTTAGTTGACGGCTCGTTGGCGCAGGTAACGCCGCCAGTTGACGCTTGGGAACCTGTAGGCGAAGGACACTACCTAATTGCTGTGTTGGTTAAACGTCGATGGGACACGTTTTTTGCAGTAAAAGAAGTAGCAAAACGGTTGCACATAAGCCAAAAACGAATCAGATTCGCAGGCATAAAAGACACAAAAGCCCTAACTGGTCAACATATCAGTCTTCAAAACGTTTCAGCAGACCAAGTTTTAGAAGCTTCAATCAAAGACATAATCTTGTATCCTAAACATTTTTCCAAAGAACGCATGTATTCACAGCTCATTCAGGGAAACAGGTTCCACCTGACAATAAGAAACATCGACCATAGTATAGATGAAATAACCGAACAAGCCCAACAAACCAAACAAGAAATCGAAGCCGTAGGCGGAGTTCCCAACTTTTTTGGACATCAACGTTTCGGAACAATCAGACCAAACACCCACCTTGTGGGCAAATACCTTACTTTAAATGATGCACAAAAAGCGGCACAAGCTTTTCTTGGAGAACCAAGCATTCACGAACACCCAGAAGCCCAAAAAGCCAGACAACACCTCCAAGACACAAACGACTTCCAAGCAGCAATCGAAAATTTTCCAAGATTTCTAAAGTATGAACGTTTCATGCTTCATCATCTGGTAAAATATCCGAACGATTTTGTGGGCGCATTCAGGACGCTTCCAAGGCGGTTGCGTAAACTGTTTGTTCAGGGTTACCAGTCTTACCTTTTCAACAGGTTTCTAAGCGAAAGAATACGGCAACAAATACCATTACATGAACCACAGGTCGGAGACTATGCCCTGAAACTTGATGCGTATGGGCTTCCAACCGAAGAATATGAACAGGTAACCGAAGCAAATCTTCAAACACTAAGCGTTGCAATAAACGAAGGAAAAATGTGTGTAGGTGCTCCCCTTGTTGGACCAAACCAGCCGCCTTCAATGGGTGTTCAAGGAGAAATTGAGCAAAAAATCCTGAAGGAAGAAAACGTGAATCCAGACGACTTCAAAATATCGTTCATGCCCGAAGCCACTGCAGAAGGTAAAGTACGGGCGATGCTTAATCCTGCTAAAGATTTGGCTTTGGAAGAAATCAGCGAAGATTCAGAAAACAGCGGCAAGCAGATGATAAAACTTGGTTTCACGCTGAACCGTGGTAGCTACGCTACCGTGTTTTTGCGTGAATTCATGAAGCCACAAAACTTGATAGAATCTGGGTACTAACCACCCGTTTAGGGGGTTAGTCTGACTTGGTCTCTTGGGAACAGAACTACTTCTCTGATGTTTTTTACACCAGTTAGAACCATTACAAATCTTGCCAGACCCAATCCCCACCCTGCGTGAGGGGGCATGCCGTAATCAAATGTTTGCAGATGCGTTTTGAACGATTCTGTGCTCAGTCCTTGTTCTGACAGACGTTTCATTAGAAGTTCTTTGTCGTGGATACGTGCTCCGCCCGAAGAAAGTTCTACCCATTTCCACATCAAGTCAAAGCCTTCGCTAAGTTCGGGGTTGTCGTCTTTTGGTTTGATGTAAAATGCTTTTGCTTTGGTTGGCCAGTCTGTGATGAAGTAGTAGTATGGATGAAGTTTTCCAAGAATCCTGTATGCTGGGGTTGGTATGTCTTCGCCCCAGTTGAGGTGAATCTTGTTTTCTTCAAGCTCCTCCAAGACCTGTGCGTATGTTAGCCGCTTGAATGGAACTTCTGGAACCACGATTTCATGACCTAAAAGCTCTAGTTCACGTTTGCAGTTTTCTTTGACATATTTGCATACGTGGTGAATCAGTTCTTCAAGGACATTCATGACGTCTTCTGCGTTTGCGAACGCCTTCTCAAGGTCAACCGAAATGAATTCGCTTAAGTGACGGCGCGTGTGTGATTCTTCTGCTCTAAAGAATGGTCCAATTTCAAATACTTGTTCAAAGTCCAAAATCAGTTGCTCTTTGTAGAGTTGTGGGCTTTGAGCCAAAAACGCTTCACGGTTAAAGTATGCTACTGGAAACAGGGCAGCTCCGCCTTCCGTGGCAGAAACAATGATTCGTGGAGTGAACACTTCCATGACGCCCTTTTCTGATAAGTAACTTCGAATCGCCTGTAATGCGGCGTGTTGGACGCGGAAGATTGCTTGGTTTTCTTCTCTTCGTAAATCTAAAACACGTGCATCAAGTCTTACGTCAATTTCTGCTTTTGTTCTTCCAGTTATGTCCAATGGCAGGGGCTGCTGTGATACACTGAATATGCGCATTTCGTTTGGAACTATTTCTGCTCCTCCAGGCGCCTTTCCCATCTTTTTTACTGTGCCTTTAATGCCGATGCTGTACTGTTTTTGCAGTGTTTCTGCTTTTTCTACAACTTCTTTTACGACTTTGTGGCGGTGAATAGTAATCTGCAGTTTTCCTGTTCTGTCTTGCAGTATAAGAAAACGTAGACCACCTAAGTCTCGAATCTCGTGAACCCAACCAAAAACAGTGACTTCTTGACCTTCAAGTTCTGGTCCGATGTCGGCTGCGTAGTGAGTTCTTCTCATGTCTCCCATTTTGTCTAGTACCATTGAAGAACACGCTCTATTGAGCAAATTCTACTCGTAGAGTCATTCCACGAAGTTTTTGAGCAATATCTCGTGTGGCGTTGACGTTTGGAATTCTTTTTCGTCTTCCACGTTTGAGGATAACTCGGGTTTCTGTGGTTCCATCAGGCAACCAAATCTTGTTTATTGTCAATATGCTCAAGGGAACAAAGAGGTCTTCTAAGAATTTTCTTTCAGTTACTCCATACTCCAAGACGCGGATGGTTTTTCCGGTCTTTTCTCCAAGAGCTTTAACAATTTTTCCGCCGTGGCTCAACAGCCGTGGCACATCGCCTTTATCAACAAGGATGGCAAGAATTCTGTCGGCTTCAACAGCTTTGCGAAAATGTACATCCTGAAGAGAAGGATACTGTTCTTCAAGAGACAAAAGTAAGCGAGCGACAGTGAAGTCTATCTCACTGACCTTATCCGATTCAAGTTTTCCTTGACATTTAGAGCACAATATTCCGCTTTTCAAGCAGAAATTGCATAGTTCCGTTTTCACTCCGTCTTGCGTCCTCCCTGAGGTAATGGAGGTGTAGCGGTGGACACTTTTAAACTTGCGTATTTTTTGGCTACTTTTCCAACGTTATTTCGATGGTACTAACGTTAGAAGGTGCGCCGCCCTCTTCGAAGGCTGTTAACTCTTCAGTGCTTATTCCGATGTTCTGAATTTTTAGGTCTGGCATAAAACGACGCTTGGTTACTTCCACAACGTCTATTGCTCTGCTGATTGCTCTGCCTCTTGCTTTAACGGAAACTTGGGTTGCTCCGTTATGAAACAGTGATATGCAAGCCAATACGTAATTCATTACTGGCTTTTTTCCAATCAATACCGCGTTGTCTTCTGCCATTTTATCCGCCGCACTCCTCTTTTTTTGTTTATGGACTTTCTAAGCTTTTTTTCTGACCAATAAATACATTGTGGTAAATCTTTGCAATTCGTATCATGTTGCGCTGGTGATGAATTGGTTTTCTCAAACATGACTTAATGGCGAAGTTGAACGCTAAAACCCTCAAAGAAGGGAAAACATATTTAGGTCAGAGGTGATTTGAATCGTTAACTAAGTTCAGCATACGGAGATATCTATTTTGCCAATAATGGATCCTTTCAAAAAAGCGCTTGCTCAAAAGCACAGGCTGTACATGAAGATTTGTCGAGACTGTGGAGTACGTAATTCTTCTGCTGCCACAAAATGTAGAAAATGTAGAAGCAAGAATCTGCGATGGAAGAAACGAGAAGTAGTGCGCTAAACTAAGCAAAACTGCTTTTCGGTTAAATTAAAGATTCGAACCAAACGCAGAACTTCGGTTCTGTGTTATCTACGGTTGTTGGGTCAAAATTTGTTTAAATTTGGCTCTGCAAATCTTTTTTCATGACGCTTGTGGTGAAGTTGTGAAAAACGCTTCTTACACCTGTTTATTTTTTGGTATGTAGCGAAGCGAGTAAACTGTTTTTGAGCTAACTAGGCTGCTGAATTTGTTGTGAACCATTCCGATGGTGTTATAGCTGCTTGTTTGGCTGGTTTGTTGGTGGTTTTTTGTTGGGTTTTTACCTTGCAGACTTTGGTTTAGTTCGGTCATGATTGTTTTGTATGAACATTTCTAATATTTATATTTTGTTACGATTTATACGTGATGTCTATATTTACTATGAATTGTTTAAATTTTTGGAATTTTGCCACGTTGCGCTTTTCTTATTGGCTACAAAAATGTGCGAAAATGGGTGTTTTATGTTTAGTTAAGGGTGTTAATGCTGGAGGGTGTATATGTGTGGGTAATCTATGCTTGTTTAAACTTGTATTGTGACCGTTTATTGAAACGGAGGCGTTTTTGAGAGCCACCGATATATCTACATGTTAACAACAGTTATTTCGGTCTTTTATAGTAGCTTTCAGCTTGGTGTTAGAATTTGATCTCATGGAAGTATTCTTTCGAGAAAATAAGCAAGGATTTGGAATTAGCAAGGAAAAAGAAGGACGCCCTTGACGCTCTTTATAACTCAGGCAGAATTTCGGTTTCTACTTACGATTCAATCGATAATGAGCTAACAGGCATCATTTCCGACATAGAAATGCGCCAAAAAGTTCTGGTAAACAGTCTGTCTGCAAAAGTCGACGACATCGAAAAACAGATCGGCACCTTGGAAGTGTTTCTCGCCAACTCTGAAATCCAGTTTGTTGCTGGAGAGATTGACGAACAAATACACATAGACGAAAGTAGTGCTTTCTCAAACGGTCTAAACGCCTTGAAAAAACAGTTGGCTTCACTTAAAGAAGCAGTAGCACTAATTATGCCCGATATTTCAGAGGATGCAACTCCTCTAATCCCTGCAGAAGAAGAAAACCTGCAAATCGCTGACGAAGTAATCGAAGAGACCGCTGAAATCTCTGCAGAACCAATTATTGAGATTCCAGTGGATGCTCCAATTGTTGCGGCTGTTGAAGAAACTGTTGAGGCTCCTGTTGAGATGCAAGTTGTAGCTCCTGTTGTTGCTCCCGAAGCTCCTATGCCTGCGCCAGTTGAAGTGCCCGCTGAAGCTCCAATTGTAGCTCCTGCTCCCGTAGAAATGCCAGTTGCTCCTGTTCAAGTGCCTGTTGAGGCTCCGATTCCAGAAACAATTGAAATGCCCTCTGAACCTGTTATTGAAGAAACTGTTGCGGACATATTCGCTCCCTCTGTTGACCTTCCTCCAGAACAAGCAACTTTAGATTCTCATGTCAGCATTCCAGCTGAAACAACTGTCCAAGCACCAGTTGAACAAACTTTTTCAAACTACGAAATGCCCTTTGAAACAGCAGCCCCCGAAGAAACAATTGAAATGCCAGTAGAGATGCCAGTTGAAGCTCCTGTGGAAGTTCCAGTAGTTGAAGAAACTGTTGAAACCGCAGTTGAAGTACCAATTGAGACTCCAGTAGAAACAATTGTTGAAGCGCCCATAGCTCCTGTTGAGCCAGTTGTTGAGGAAACATATGAAGCTCCAGTTGAAGTTCCCGTAGTTGAGGAAACCTTTGAAGCAGTTGTCGAAGAAACATATGAAGCACCCGAAGTTGTAGTTGAAGCTCCAGTCGAAATGCCTGCACAAGCACCTGTAGAACTTCCTGAAGTTCCAGTTGAAGTCCCAATCGTTGAAGAAACTGTTGTTGAAGACGTATACCAAACTCCAGTCGAAGCCCCAGTTGAAGCACCTGAAGCCACTGTCGAAGCTGCAGTCGAGATGCCAGTTGAAGCACCAGTAGAAATTCCCGAAGTTGAAGAAACAGTCGAAGAATTTGTTGAAGACATCATTGAAGCACCTGAAGTTCCTGAAGTTGAGGAAACCTTTGAAGCAGTTGTCGAAGAAACATATGAAGCACCCGAAGTTGCAGAAGCTCCTGAAGAAATTGAAATTGAAGCATCTGCCGAAATTCCTGTTGAAGCTCCAATAGAAACTCCAGTTGAAGAAGCCATAATCGAAGAAGATTTTGCCCCTGCAGTTGACCTACCCCTTGAAGAAGAAATCCTAGAATCCCCCGTCGAAGAAGCCATTGAAGTTGAAGATGCAATTGAAGAATTGGCTGTCGAAGAAGCACTTGAAGTTCCTGAAGTTGAAATGCCAGAAGTTGAAGAAGCAGTGGAAGAAGTTGAAGTTGTCTCCGTAGAAATAGATGAAATGCCTGCAACCGAAGAAATAACTGAAGAAGTTGAAGCTGTATCCGAAGCACCAATAGACGAGCTACTAATCGAAGAAGAAGTTGTCGAAGAAATTGTAGACGAAGCAGCAGATGAAGAAGAATCAGCTGAAGCAACTACAGAAGAAGAAGACCTGACCGAAGAAGCAGACATTGACGACGTTGATGACGAAGACTTAACCATCGAAGACGATTACGACAGCTACTAAACTAATCGTCTTTTTTTCTAAATCCTAACCCAAATTTTTTTTAACCTTTTTTCTCATTTGTTGTTGTTCTACCCAATTTGTTTTGTAAATGTTGCTCAACTTTTGAGTCAACTTTGGCTGGTTACTTTGTTTTGTGGTAGATTGGATGGCATAGGGGATACGTAACATTTATGAGTCGTGTTGGCGGCTAGAAATCAACAGAGAGCGTATTAAGGAAGGATATGTGTGCCGATTCAAAAAAGTGACTTCATCCTTGTTGATTACACTGGTAGCGTTAAAGAAACTGGAGAGGTTTTCGACACAACCTCTGAAGAAACTGCAAAAGAGAAGAAACTCTTCAAAGAAGGAGACATCTACGAGCCACGACTTATCGTAGTTGGAGAAGGCTGGGTACTAAAAGCCTTAGACGAAGCATTTCTTAATTCCAAACTCAATAAAACAGAGACTGTTGAAATTGCTCCAGAGAACGCCTTCGGACCCAGAGACCCCGAAAAAATTAGGCTAATTCCACTCAAACGGCTTGCTGCCCGAGGACTAAACCCTCGCGTAGGCGAACAAATAGAATACGACAAAAGATTAGCAACCGTGCGAACCATGGGCTCTGGACGAGTAACTTTGGACTTTAACCCTCCTTTGGCTGGAAAAACACTGGTTTACGAAGTTACAGTCAAAGAACAACTAAAAACTAACGAAGAAAAAATTTCAGCCCTTATTCACCGCCGAATTCCAGCAGTTGAAGCATCAAAATTTGATTTCACGGTTGGAAAAACAGACGTTACATTGAACATGCCTGAAGAATCCTTCTATATTGAAGGAATCCAGTTGGCAAAACGTGGTATTACTTTTGATATCAAACGGTATCTTCCAGAACTAACAACAATCAAGTTTGTTGAAACCTTTGCTGAACCAGAACCTGAGCCTGAACCAAAAAAGACCACCAAAAAGGCTGTAAAAGCGCCAGCGAAAAAGGCGGCAGCTAAACCTAAGGCTAAAGCAGTAACTACCGCTAAACCAAAAGCGAAGGCAGCCACTGAAACAAAAGCTAAACCCAAAGCAAAGGCTAAGGCTAAACCTAAAGCCGCTGCTGAGGCAAAAGCTAAACCAAAAGCAAAGCCTAAAGCTAAACCCAAAACTGCCAAAAAATCTGAGTAGGCAGTTTTGTTACCCTATTTTTTCTTTGTTCCATTTTTAGAATAACTTGTTGGGCAACAAATCAGACATTGAGTGTTATCTATCGTCGGGTCTGACAGCGAACAGAGCTCGCACATAACACCTTTGTTTCTTACTATTCCGCAGATTGTGCAAAGTTTTTCTGCAAGTTGATATTTGGTCATCTTGCCGTTAGCCAACGCAATAACAGTTTCTTGTAGGATTATGTTTGCTTCTTCGATTCTTTCGACTTCGATAACTGTTCCCCTGTAGAATCGTGTGTATTTGCTAACTGCTGTTTGGGTTATTCCCAGTAGTTCTGCTGTTTCTTTTTGTTTGAGTCCATGAGTTTGTGTTAGTTCTCTTGCTATGGCTGAACGAATTGCTGGAATTACAGATTTAACGGCGACTTCACATGGCAGCATCTTGATATACCTGTTAATATTCTCTTTTTTGATTATATATAAGAATGACGTATGTCATATTGGTTTATTGTAGAACAGCCAACAAGAAACATTGTTAGCATTCGTTGAAAACAAAGTCCAATATCTTCTGTTTTTCACACAAAGAGCCGATAGTCAAGTCTGGGCATTCTTTTTGGAGTTCATCTAAACTGTACGCCCCCGACGGAACCGCTATACACCTCATTTTTGCAGTTTTAGCAGCTTTTACTCCAAAAACTGAATCCTCAACAACTACACAATCTTCAGGTGACATTCCTAACTGTGAGGCAGCCGCTAGAAACACTTCTGGGTCAGGTTTTGGTTTAGAAATCTCGTCCGCCGTAACTACTGCATCAAAATATTTTTCCAGATTCTTTTCCAAAAGCAGTTTATCAATAACTTTACGCCCACTCATAGTTGCTAACGCAATCTTCACCCGTCCCCGAAGAGCATCTAAAAGTTCTGTTGCTCCATCAAAAAGCTCAACAAGACCTGTTAGTTCTGTTTGAATCTTGACTTTTTCTACAACAAGACTTTCCAGCATTTCATCATCGAATGGGATGTTACACTCTTGCAGTGCCTGTTTCATGGTGTTTTTCGTGCCAATTCCCAGCAACCTGAAAATGAATTGGTCGGTGACTTGGCAGCCTGCGTCAGTTAACACTTTTTGGAACGACCTAACTACTGCCGTTTTTGTGTCTGCCAGTGTTCCGTCCCAATCAAAAATGACTGCAGTAACCATTCTAAACCACGTTGATGCTTTGTTACCTTTCCAGAATGAAATGTTTCTCGTGCACAACTTCCTTGGTTGGGATACGGTCAACTAACATTTTTTCGCCAAAGTTTTCTGTTACACCTATCGAGTCAAGGCTCTGCGACAACAAAAACGCTGAATCAAGTTTTTGGGCACTTTCCGAATAAATTTCGAATAAAACTTCGCCTTTTTTGACTTTGTCGCCAAGCTTTTTGTGTAACAAAACACCTGCGCCCTTAGTTTTGGGTGCACCTGCTGCTCTTGCTATCTGCGCCACGTTCCTGTTGTTTATCCACCTGATTGTTCCAGTTTCTTTTGCTCGAACTTGTGCAACTTCTTTTCCAACTTTGATGTCTTCAGGTTGTATGTTGGGGTCGCCGCCTTGAGCAGCAATTATTTCTCTAAGTTTTTGTTCTGCTTTACCCGATTTGAGAATCTTTTGCGCCTTTTGAATACCGTTCTTAACTCCCATCATTTCAAACAGCAAACCCGCCAGACTGGTTGCCTTGTTAACCAAATCTACGGGTCCTTTTCCCATCAACGCCATTAATGCCTCTCTTGCTTCTAGGGCTGGTCCGATGGCGTATCCGATTGGTTGCTCGCCAAAAGTGACTCCACATTGAACTTTCATGTTCAACCTTTCACCGATTTCTATGAAATCTTTAGCCAAATCTTGGGCTTCTCCAACCGTCTTAATTTTCGCTCCTCGCCCTGTTGGAATATCCACAACAATGCAGTTTGCGCCTATTGCCTTCTTTTTACTCATAATCGACGGCAACAACAGCGGGTCAATCGAAAGCGGGTACTCAACCTGAATAAGCAAATCGTCTGCAGGTGCCAAATCAAGTGCTCCACCCCACGCTAGACACGCGTTAGTTTTTGCTACAACATTTTTCATTTCTTCACCTGTCAAATCCACGGGACATAATACTTCTACCCTGTCTGCTGTGCCCGCTGGCGAGGTTATTGCTCTTGACGATGTTTTGGGAATTGTGTACCCTGCGGCGGCTACTATGGGAACTACAAGAATTGTTGTTTTATCCCCTGGAACGCCGCCTATGCTGTGTTTGTCCAAGATTGGGGTTTTGCCAAAGTCCAAGGTTTTTCCGGTTTCAACCATTGCTTTTGTTAATGCCTCTACTTCGTCCATGCTGGTTCCGCGGATGTATAAACTCGTTACAAAGGAGGCTAATTCGACGTCGCTTAGGTGCCGCTCAACTACATCTAAAATTATTTTTTTGATTTCTTCGGGTCTTAGTCTTTGTCCAAAAATTTTTTCTCTGATGTGCCCGAGCGATTCTGGTCTTTCGGCGGGTAGAACTTCCACCATTTCGCCTGCTTGAACTTTGAGTTTTTCTTGGACTTCTTCGTAGATGCCTAACGTTTTTTTAGGAAAATCGTTTGCCACATTGGCGATTGCTATTATGTGGCGTTTTTCGCGTGTAATTTTCACTCGGTCAGAAGAATGAATTCCTAGGCGACTTGCGTACTCGTTATCCATTACTATTATTGGTTTTCCGCCTGCTCTTATTCCCAAAAGCTTGACTCTGAACTGCATACTTTCCCAACCGTTAATCTATAACCGTGTTACAAGTATAATATTAGTGTCATAGAAAGGGGTTGTTGAAATAACATGAAATACGTCGATTTTGTGAACTTGTCTTATACTCCAAAACCAACCGATCTAATCTGCGACTTTTATGTAGAACCACTTGGAATCACCCTAAAAGAAGCCGCCGGAGGCGTAGCCGCCGAAAGCTCGGTTGGAACATGGACCGAATTAACTACACTAAAACCTTATGTGCAAAAACTTGCCGCCACCGTGTTTAGCATCAAAGGCAACAACATCAAAATCGCTTACCCCATCGAACTGTTTGAGCCCTCAAATATGCCAAACATTCTAAGCAGTATAGCAGGAAACGTTTTTGGATTACGTGCACTCAAAAACCTGCGACTAAACGATATCATACTGCCTAAACAACTTGTTCAAAGCTTCAAAGGACCAAAATATGGCATAGACGGAGTCCGAAAACTCTTAGGTGTTCATGACCGTCCTTTGGTTGGAACCATTATCAAACCAAAACTGGGACTAAAAACCGCAGACCACGCAAAAGTCGCCTACGACGCATGGGTTGGCGGATGTGACGTAGTAAAAGACGACGAGAACCTGAGTAGCCAACGTTTCAATCCATTTGAGGACCGAATTGTTGCTACTCTTGAAATGCGAGACCGCGCCGAATCAGAAACTGGAGAAAAGAAGGTGTACATGGCTAACATTACCTCTGAAACACAGGAAATGATCAAACGTGCACAGTTTGTTTTAGACCACGGCGGACGCTACATGATGATTGACATACTGACTTGCGGTTTTTCTGCGTTGCAGACTTTGCGGGAACAAAACTTTGACCTCGTAATCCACGCCCACCGAGCAGGACATGCAGCATTTACCAAAAACACCAAGCATGGAATTTCAATGAAGGTTATCGCCAAAGTTGCCAGAATTATTGGAGTAGACCAGCTTCACGTGGGAACTGTTGTTGGAAAAATGTCCGAAACAAAAGACGAAGTTTCTGAAAACCTTCAAGCAAGCATTGAACCACTGTATGGACTAAAGAAAGTGTTGCCTGTTGCTTCTGGTGGTTTGTATCCAGGTGTTGTGCCTGCGTTGATGAAGTTTTTCGGAACAGATTTTGTGATTCAGGCTGGCGGCGGAATTCATGGACACAGCGGCGGAACTGTTGCGGGTGCAACTGGGATGCGACAAGCGGTTGACGCTGTTTTGCAGGGTTTGTCTTTGGAGGAGTATGCCAAGTCTCACAAAGAACTGCAACAAGCTTTGAATGTCTGGAAATAAAGACGGGGACAATGTTCCCGTTTTCTATTATTGTTGTTGAGTTTCACGTTTGAACGGCGTTTTGTAGCCTTTAGCAACCAACTTTTCGTGAATCGCCGCTTTCAGTTCGCCTACGCCTGTTCCTTTTTTGGCGCTGATTGGAAAAACGTTGTCTTTGACTTTGGTTGGGTCGCCGTCGCTGATTCTGTTCATGAAATCGTCTAGGTTGGCTTCTAGGTCTTTTTGGTTTGTTTTGTCAATCTTGTTTGCGGCAACTAACGGTAATTCGCCGATGTTTGATTCCAAAAACTTGACCATCTCCACATCCACGGACATGATTCCTTTCTTTTCCAGCCGCCAAGTTACTTCTAGAAACGTGGATATGTCCATGACTGCGACTGCTAAGGCTATGTTTTCTTTGTTTGATTCTAAAAAGTGGATGATTTGTCTGTTTATTTTTTCTTCAAACTTTCTGGAGACACCCACCATTTTTCCCAATCCGGGCAGGTCTACAAGAACTAAGCCGTCGTTTAGTGGATAGTATGAAACCTTTCGTGTGGTTCCTGCATGTTTACCTGTTGGAATGTTTAAGCCCGCTATCTCTTTTACGAGACTGCTTTTTCCTGCATTAGGTCGTCCAGTGAACACCAAGTACTTTTCTTGCATACTCTACAGTAACGAAGTATTGACACTTGAATGTACCGAAGAAATATGATGCGTCTTTGGTTATGTTTTGTTGGTTTAATGCACAATTGAGATATAATCAATCAAACAACAGCTTATACCAAAATTGGTTAAAAAATGTGGAATTAAGGTTTTGTTGCATGGTTAATAATGCTGTTTGGAAAACTTTTCTGATACGAATTTTTGGGCATCCGGTTTTGATTCGAAGAATTCAAACACCCGTAATTCTAAGGCTTTTGAATGTACACAGCGACGAAACAGTTTTAGATGCAGGTTGTGGTCAAGGCTTTTTCACTAACGAACTTGCCAAAAAAAGCAAACTGTCTGTGGGCATCGATTTGAGTTTAAACAACCGATTCCTTTACCACAAGCAACAACGTGTAGCTTGCATACGCGGAGACATCCAAAAACTACCTTTTGG
>JAOZIC010000005.1 GCA_026014605.1 Candidatus Bathyarchaeota archaeon | reverse complement strand
TTAGTTGGTCAGCCCATTGCCCAAAAAAGCCTTTACCTTCAGATTTGGCTTGTTCACGGGCTTGTTTGATTGCGTCTTTGAGCATGTCGCTTGTCATTTGTGCAAAAACGATTCTCTGATCGGTGATTACGCCCGTAAAACTGTCGTATCTGCCAAGAGATTTTGGTTTTCTTAATATCAAAACGCCTAATACAGGTTCAGAAGGGGATGCTACAGGTTCCTGTTTTGGTGCAGTATTCACCTGTTGTGCGGGTTGAGGTGCAACACTGACGGTTTCAGGCTCCCCAGCAGGTGCAAGTTCTAGGTCAACGTTTACGCTTGCGCCACATCTTCCACAGAATTTTGAGGTTGGTTTTACTTCTTTGCCACAGTTTTCACAAAACGGCATACTAAATCACAACCGTTCAACAGCGCCAGAGTGACTAAAATCCTTTTCTAAGACCGAAATCAGGTTGAAAAAAGTAAACAAACGTACCATCAAAGCGACTGGTCGACCGGTATGGGGTTCAAATTTTCAGAATATGAAATTGAGGGTATAAATTGGTAAATAATATTCTGGATTCATCAAAACTAAATACTTGTTTGAAACTAGGTTAGAACATCCGAAAAATTATGGTGAATGTGCGATATGCCAAAAATGTTTCAGCTTTCGAACTTTAGTTTTTCAACTCTTAAATCACATTGGTTAGTTTTGTCATTTGTTGTTGCCGCAGCCCTTGTTTTAGGATGGGTTGGGTCACTAGTATGGAACGACATTAGCGTCTGGGGTAAAGACATCGGCACCATATTTTTTGGCTCAAGAACAGGAGAACCAATCAGCCTAGGCATAGGAATGGGAGTAATACACTACTTCGCAATTGGCATGGCATTGTTGGGTTGTGGAGTTTTTGTGTTCATAAGAGAACGTCTAAGCGTTTCACCTGAAGACGAAATGCTACTGGAGTTACATAAACAAAAAACTCAATCAAAACTCAAAACACAACAAAAAACCAAAGCAAAACCAACACCACCATCCAAAGCAAAGAAAACTTCCGCACCAACCACAGACGAAGAAAGATTCTTCTCAGGATGCCTTCACCACTTTGGTTACCTATCAAGCAGACCAAAAGACTCGCCAATTCCACCAGAATGCATCATATGCAACCGCTTAGGCGACTGCATGGTAGCAACTGTTTACGTCAAAAAAATCAACGAGTAAACAAACAAAACAAAGTTAAAGGCAACAAAACTGCCTTTCAACTAACCCATTTTTATCTTTCCAAAAACAGTTTACAAAAGTTGGTTTTCGAAACGGCAATACCTTGTTTATCATTTTGACAAACTTTGTTTTTGTAATTTTAAACAACACGCCCAGAACAACCACAAACAAACCACACAAGGTTTAAAGCATCCATACTTGTTTGATGAAAACAAATAACGAGGAAACAAAAATGCCTGAAAAAACCTCCTGTCCAAGTTTGGAAACTAACTCTGAAAACTGCCCTTGCAGCAACACATCCTGCAGTAAAAGAGGAAAATGTTGCACATGCTTAAGATATCATCTTCAAAGAAATGAGTTACCTGCTTGCGCTTTTCCGCCTGAAATCGAAAAAACTTGGGACCGCTCCTTTGAACGGTTTGTTGAATATCACTCGGGGCAAGCATAAACGACAAAGTTAAAGACTCATTCCACACAAAAGAAAAGTCGCTGGTGACACACATGGAAATAACGTTTGATGATTTTTTGAAATTGGATTTGCGTGTTGGCAAAGTAACAGAAGCAGA
>JAOZIC010000027.1 GCA_026014605.1 Candidatus Bathyarchaeota archaeon | reverse complement strand
TTGTGTGGCTACTGTTTTATCGACTTTGCCATGTGTGCTACTTTGCTTTTTATTCTATCGAACTCGTGGCAGGCTTGTTTGAAGGGTTGGTTGTATGGGTCGTTTATGTGCCATACTTCTATTTTGTCTGCGCAGTTGGGGTTTTGTCTTATGATTGCGGCTTCGTGTTCAGATTCCATGGCTACTATGACGTCGTACTCGTTGAGGTCTTTTGATTGCAAACCGTCAGGAACATTTTTTAACAGTTCTTCTACGCCCTCTTTTTGTGCGTATCTTCGGGTCAATTCCACTACTTTGTAGTATGGATAAGTGCCAGCGGATTCAACATCTATGTCTGGTCGGTACTTTTTTAGTAACGCGTCGGCTAGGGGGCTTCGGCAGGCGTTTCCTGTGCAAACAAACAATACTTTCATCGTATTCACCAAGGTTTAGTTCGTTAAACGGTTTGGGGGTTAATAAACACAGTTTTTTTATTGTTAAAATAAACTTATATCATGTTACCATATTACTGATTCAGTAGATTAAAATAACAAGTTGATTCACTGAATCAATCAAGCAAATTTACACCCTGCCAAAACAAACATGGCTGGTGCACAAAAAATGAACGTGGGAACATTAACATGGGAATTCCCGCCCAGAGTCGTAGGGGGAATAGCACGTCACTGCGAAGGCTTAGCCAAAGCCCTTGTAAAACTAAACCACGACGTCCACCTTTTCACCCTAGATTTTCCGGGTTCACCAAGCTACGAAGAAATGGACGGCGTCAAAGTATACCGCGCATCCACCGAACTTGGTCACCCCAACTTCCTAACATGGGTTTTGTTGTTCAACCACTTCTTGTCAAAAAGAATGGCTGATGTTAGCCAAAAAGTAGACTTTGACGTTATGCATGTTCACGACTGGCTCGCAGCATTTTCAGGAATCAGTTTCAAGCATTACTTGGACAAACCCGTAGTTTTTACCGTGCACAGCACCGAAATCGGCAGAGCCCAAGGACTGCACAGTCCTGACTCGTTTTCTATTAACGGAATCGAATGGTGGGCAAACTACGAAGCAAACCGAGTGATCGTGTGCAGTCAATCCATGAAAACCGAAATCTGCGACCACTTTAACCTGCCGCAAGAAAAAGTTGACATCATACCAAACGCAATCGACACAAACCAGTACATTGCTTCAGCTGACCTATCGGGGGTTAGGCCACGTTATGGCGTGGGTTTTGGCGAAAAACTGGTTTTGTGTGTTGGACGCTTAGTTCCACAAAAAGGTATGGAATATTTCATTCGTGCAATTCCCATTATTGCTAAACGTTTCCCCGAAGCAAGATACGTTATCGTTGGAGAAGGCTGGTCACGCGACCTACTAGAAGAGGAAGCTCGCAAGTCTGGTCACGCAGAAAAGATTCGTTTTACCGGGTTTTTGCCAGACCAAGAAGTAATAGACCTCATGAGCAGCGCAGACGTTTTGGTTGTTCCCTCGATTTACGAGCCTTTTGGTATAGTTGCGCTTGAGGGAATGGCAACTGGTGTTCCAGTGGTAGCAAGTAATGTGGGTGGCTTGTCTGAGGTTATAGACCACGAGGAAACTGGATTGTTTGTTTACCCCAGAAGCCCAGAATCTATTGCTTGGGGAATCGGACGCATCTTGTCTGACCCTGACCACGCTAGGTGGTTGACCGAAAATGCTAAAATCAAACTCCACAAGGCTTATAGTTGGGAAGCAGTAGCATTGAAGACTGTTGAGGTTTATAAAAAGGTGGTGAAATAATGGG
>JAOZIC010000015.1 GCA_026014605.1 Candidatus Bathyarchaeota archaeon | reverse complement strand
TACTGTTTCGAAGACCGCAACACCGAAGAAATGGCTGCAAGCTGCTCAGTTGACACGACTTCAGTTAGCCTTGGAGACTCTGTAACTGTTTCAGCACAGCTAACAAAGACCCCAGACGTTAACGTCTATGAAGAAATCGGACGCGCAGCACCAACTCCTGGACTACCTAACGCAGACATATTGATTACTTTCACCGACCCATCTGGCGTTGAACATGACATCCCCGCTACAACTGACAACCTTGGATTCGCTACTGCATCATACACACCTGACGCAACTGGTGAATGGTACGTTATTGCATGGTACAATGGTGAAGACCTACCAGGATACGCATACAGCTATGCATTCAGTGACACTGTAACAATTTCTGTTTCAGAGGAAACTGGTCCTGCACCTGCAGTAATTGCAACTGTTAGCCCAACTGCGTCGAACATAATGGTCGGCGAAACTGTAGTGTTGACTGCTTCAACCAGTGGCGGAACAGCTCCCTTCACATACCAGTGGTACACGTATATCAGTGGAAGTGCAGTTGCCATCTCTGGCGAAACTGCCGCAACTTTAGTTGTTTCACCTGATAGCGAAGGTACTTATGGTTACTACTGTGAAGTGAGTGATGCTGCTGGAATGGTCGACTCTAGTGACACCGCTGAAGTCAAAGCTGGCGTAGAAACTGCTGCTGGCGGTATTCCAATGGAATACATCTATGCCATCATCGCAGTAATCGCTATCGTTGTAGTCCTAGTTGTTGTCTACATGGTGATGAAAAAGCGCAAATAAGCGCTTACCCCCCATTTTCTTTTTTTTAAAAAAAACTACTAAAAATTAGTTGAAAATAGTGCTGAGAAGGCTTTGAGAAGAGTCCGTGTTTGGTGACAACGGGAGCAAGGTTTGAGGTTTATCCTTGCTTTTTTCCGCTCATCTCATAGCCTCAGCAAAACTGCTTGTTTTAGCAAAGATTACAAGAGAAAACAAAAATGTCCTATAAAAGTCTGTTTCTAAATCTATTCAAAATGTTTAGGTTATAACAATAAGAATGTTGGTCCATTTAAGGAGGTGGTGGGGCCGGCCGGAATTGAACCGACGACCTTTACCCGAAACAGATCATTTTCTGTCCCTACGGGTTTCTCCTCGCTCCAGAATTTCGTCATCCCATATTCTGGTCAGCAAACCCATTGCTATTTCTGGAGCCCTTAACGGTTGGCACCGTTTGCCGGTACGACTGTCGTCATCCCTTTCTAGCGCCAAGTCGAAAGACACGGCGTGGCTAGACTACGGCCCCACATCCAAACACATTTTACAAGTTCCCAATATATACATTTCCTGAACAACAAGCGAAACATTAAAAAAGCAAGAGTATGGTTGGTATGGAGGTTGCCGGCCATAGGGTGTGGGACCCACCTGATCCCATTCCGAACTCAGAAGTTAAACCACGCTCCGTTCATGGCACTAGTGTGGTCTTCGGCCACGTGAAACCAAGAAAGCTGGCAATCACTTAAACCCTTATTTATGTACCACACATTTTTTCAGCACTAACGATGGTTTTCAAAACACTTCTTGGAAATACTCAAAATTTATTACTAGCTATGTTGTCTTTGAGTTGTGTGACATTTGATGATTCCCCAATTTGCAGGATTATTTTCTGGCGGAGACAATATAATTTCATTAATTTTCCAGTTAATCTTTACAGGTATCTTTGTTGTTTTCATGTTCTATGGCCAACGAGTCCAAATGATGGTGATGCTCAGAGACGTTGAAAGCCACCTTCGCCGCCT
>JAOZIC010000181.1 GCA_026014605.1 Candidatus Bathyarchaeota archaeon | reverse complement strand
ACCGGGTAGCTTACGCCCCCTAAGAACTGTACGTGCGACTTTCACCGCATACAGCTCAGGCACTTTAAAGGCCAGCCCGATGAGGGGCGACCCAGCTGTGTTTACTGCTGTTATTAGACATAAAAGTAGTAATTTGTTTGCATTCTATAGCTAAATCGTTTCTCCAATTGGTTCTTTGAACAAAGTATTTGTCAAATTCCTTAAGAAAAGGGTTCGCCTGTGCTTTCACTTTTACATGATATCGAATGGGAACATACGCAATCCGGTATAATCGAACTGTTTGTAGCCCTTTTTTAGTCATTCGGTAGTCCGTAAAGTGATTGTTTAGGAAATATCGGTTGTATATCCAACGTCGGTTTTTATTTCCGTGTTGGTATTTAGCCCATTTTCGAAGTTGACTAAAAATGAACTTTCCCAATCTTGCAAAAATGCGTTTCGAACAAATACCTTTGTGGTAGTTCGACCATCCCCTGATAACAGGGTTAAGGATACGTATTAAAGCATGTGCAGGAATACCACGGTTTTCCCTGATAATAATTTTAAGCTTGTTTTTAAACGATTGAATTGCGTCCTTAGTCGGACGTATCAACAGTTTGCCCTTATATTTACGGACATTCTGTGATAGAAAGTCGAACCCATCGTTGATGTGGGTGATTTTAGATTTTTCGGGTGAGAGTTCTAACCCTCTTTCGGCTAAGAATGCCGTTACCATAGGGATTATTTCCGAGGTAATCGTTTCTTTGTCGATTGCCGTGATTACAAAATCATCCGCATACCGGATAAAGTTCACTTTCTTTCTTTTCCATCGAGGAAACTTCTTCATAATTAATGTTTCAAGTCCATCAAGCACCATGTTCATAATCAATGGTGAAATGGTACCGCCCTGTGGTGTTCCTTTTTTGGTTGGGAACAACCGGTTTTTTTCGATGTAACCGGACTTGAGCCATTTTTTGAGGATGGTTTTGTTGATTGGTATATTTTTCAATATCCAATCATGTCCGATGTTGTCGAAACACCCTTTGATATCGGCTTCAAAAATCCACGTTGCTGACATTTTCCTGCAGAGCGAAAGAAAGCATTGAGCTATTGCATCGTTGCATGACCTGCGAGTTCTGAACCCATAAGAGTTAGGGTCAGCCACGGTTTCCGCCATTGGTTCAATCGCCATTTTGAAAAGCGTTTGCATCGCCCTGTCGTGCATTGTTGGTATGCTCAACGGTCGTTTCTTTCCGTTCTTTTTGGGAATATATATCCTGCGTAGCGGTTTTGTTCGATACCCCCTGGTTTTGAGACTTAACGCAGCTTCCAGTTTTTCGGATGGGTGACTCCAAACGACGTTGTCCACGCCTGGGGTGTTTCCACCTTTGTTGGTAGTGACCCTGAAAACTGCCAGTAATTTAGCATAGAATGATTTAGAAAGGAGATGTATTAAGGCTTTTGCCTTGCCCCAACGTTTCTCCTTCACAGCCTTAGCAATGCGGCGTTGCAGCCTGTTCACCTTAACAATTACTTTCGACCATAACATGGTTTGCCAGTAATCCTCAGGGAGTAAAAGTGCACATCCTCGATGTACTTCGGGATTCATTTGCAATTCTTTCATTAGCAGGTTCTATAACACTTTTTTTGCCATAAAGCACCAGATGGAGGTTAGCAGGTTTTCACCCGTGGCAATATTGTTTCCTCAGCCACTATCCAACCCATTACAGGAAGGCATTCGCTTGTTCCATCCTCTCTGTCCGACGTTCCCCGATGCCTTGCGGTTACGGTTTTATCCCGATGTTTTAATCGGGAGAGAGCGTCGGGCTTCCAC
>JAOZIC010000198.1 GCA_026014605.1 Candidatus Bathyarchaeota archaeon | reverse complement strand
AGGTAGAAACATTCATAAACCCTTTCGCGGATAGACACTGCACTTGAAAAAAAGGGTGAGGCATATGTCAAAACCATTTTATGCAAAATTTGAAGTACCCACTGAGGTGGCAGATGCAGCCTATGAAGCCCTGCGCATAGCCAACCAATCAGGGTCAGTTAGAATTGGAACAAACGAAACAACAAAAGCAGTAGAAAGAGGAGTAGCAAAACTCGTAGTCATCGCAGAAGACGTTGACCCTCCAGAGGTTGTAGCTCATCTTCCATTACTATGTGAGGAACGCAAAATTCCTTACGTGTTTGTACCCAGCAGAGAAAAACTTGGAGTTTCCTCAGGAATCGAAGTATCATCCGCTGCAGCTGCAATAGCCGAAGTCGGAGAAGCAGTTTCCTTGATAAAGGAAATTTCAGGAAGAATCGAGGAACTTAAACAGAAGGGCACAAGTGAATGAGCAAGAAAGAGACACCTGACGAGCTAGTTCCCGCCGAAGTCATCGTGGTTGTAGGTAGAACCGGACTTACTGGCGAAATTACTCAGGTTAGGGTCCGAGTTCTTGACGGTCCAGACAAAGGGCGCATCATAACTCGAAACGTTAAAGGTCCAGTCCGGGCTAACGACATTCTTGTTCTACGAGACACTGAACGCGAAGCAAAACGTCTTAGAAGATAAAAAAGGGGATTGTTGTGCCAAAGTCCAAAAACTGTTCCTTTTGCGGACACGAATTTCCGCCCGCAACTGGTATGATGTACGTAAAGAACGACGGGACAATTCTGTGGTTCTGTTCTAGCAAGTGCAAGAAAAGTTCAATAATTCTAAAACGTGACTCTCGTAAAGTCAAGTGGACAAAATACTTCGGTAAAGAAGAGAAAGGACGAGCATAACCGAAAGTTTGTCCTTCACACTCAAATTCCAATGCGAGGCTGTGTAGATGACATTGAACATAGTTTTACTTGGTCCCCCGGGCGTGGGTAAAGGAACCTACGCTGGGCTTCTTTCTAAAAAATATAGTATCCCAAACATTTCTGTAGGCGACCTATTCCGCAACGCCATAAAAAACGAAACACCCCTAGGAAAACGAATCAAAAGCATTGTATCCAGCGGCGAACTTGTACCCGACGATATAGTCATTGAACTGGTCAAAGACAGACTAAACGAGCCAGACTGCAAAAACGGGTTCCTGTTAGACGGATACCCAAGAACCGTTCCCCAAGCAGAAGCAATGATGACCTTCAAAAAAGTTGACATAGCACTGAACTTTGTGGCTCCAGACGAAGAAATCATGTCCAGAATCGGCGGACGAAGAACCTGCAGCAAATGTGCAGCAATTTACCACGTCAAAAACATTCCACCTAAAGTTGAAGGCGTCTGCGACAAATGTAAAGGCGAACTTATTCAACGTTCAGACGAAAAACCTGATGTTATAAAAAATAGGTTGGAAGTTTACCGCCAGAAAACAAAACCCGTTGCTGACTATTTGCGAACTAAAGGTCTGGTAGCTGACATCGACGCTAACTATCCTATTGCCGAAGTTGACACTATAATTGCTCAAGTAGCCAAATACCTCGACAAACTCGTTTAGGTTCTATATTTCTCAACTTTTTTGTTCTAACCTTAGAGTATAACCTAAAAAGCAACCATTTACTGAAACTAAATAGAGGAAAATCCCCTTGCCAATACGACAACCCATCGTTTCTGTATTAGGTCACATCGACGCAGGAAAAACAAAACTGCTAGACAAAATCAGAAAAAGCAGTGTCCAAGACCGCGAAGTCGGAGGAATCACCCAACACATCGGCGCAAGCTACTTTCCAGTAGAAACACTTGCAAAAATTTGTGGACCACTGTTTAAGGGACTCAAAAAAGATGTCCAACTTCCAGGGCTCTTGGTTATCGACACTCCTGGACACGAAGCGTTTGTGAACCTAAGAAAACGAGGCGGCGCAGTTGCGGACATCGCCATTTTGGTTGTTGACGTTATACGGGGATTTGAAGCACAAACTTACGAGTGCCTTGACATACTCAAAGAAAAGAAAACACCATTCCTTGTTGCCGCAAACAAGATTGACCGCGTACCCGGATGGAAACCAAAGCCCGGTGAAACCTTTTTTGCGTCCTACAACAGCCAAGACCCCTTCGTTCAGCAGGCACTGGACGAAAACCTGTACCGAATTATGGGAACATTCTCGCGGCTTGGTTTTAAAACAGACAAATTCAACAACGTAAAAGACTTCACCCAAACAATCGCAATCGTCCCAACAAGTGCAATGTCTGGTGAGGGTATTCCTGAGCTTTTGGCGGTTCTTACCGGTTTGACTCAGCAGTATCTGCAAAAACGGCTTAAAACAACTGAAGGTCCAGCAAAAGGAACCGTACTGGAAGTAAAAGAAGAACCTGGACTGGGTATTACTGCCAACGTTATCATTTACGACGGAACCCTGAAAAAAGGTGACCTGATTGTTGTTGGTGCAAAGGAAAAGCCGATTGTAACTACCATCCGCGCTGTTTTCTTGCCTAAACCTTTAGACGAAATCAGAGACCCACGAGACAAATTCAGTTCCGTAGACTCTGTTTCCGCTGCTGCGGGAGTAAAAATTGCTGCACCAAACCTTGAAGACACCTTGGCTGGTGCGCCTTTGTATTCTGTTCCTTCTCAGGAGCGCCTAGACGAGTATGTGCAACTGGTTTCAGAAGAGGTTCAGCAAATCAAGATTGACACCGACTTGGACGGCGTTGTTTTGAAAACTGATGCTTTGGGTTCATTGGAAGCAATTGCAGACAGCCTCAAACGAAACGAAGTTCCAATAAAAGTAGCCGACGTTGGCGACGTGTCCAGACGCGATGTTACTGAGGCGTCGATTGTAAAGGAAAATGAGCCGTTGCATGGCGTTATTTTGGCGTTTAATGTTAGGGTTTTGCCAGACGCTGAAGAAGAAGCACGGAACCGTAACGTTCCTATTTTTAACGAAAAAACCATCTACAGCCTAATCGACAAGTATCTTGCTTGGCTTAAACAAGAAGATGAAGCAAGGCTCGGCGAAGAATTCAACCGCCTAGTTAAACCCGCCAAAGTAACGTTTTTGCCCGGATATGTGTTCCGTAAAGCTAAGCCTGCGGTTGTTGGTGTTGAAGTTTTGGCTGGAAAAATACGCCCAAAACAGGTATTAACCAAAGAAGACGGACGCCCAATCGGAGAAATTTTGCAGATTCAAGACAAAGGCAAAGCTGCATCGCAGGCTGATGTTGGCGCGCAGGTTGCTGTTTCTTTGGGTAAGGCAATTGTTGGTCGCCACATTCACGAAGGCGAGACATTTTATGTCCGTGTTCCTGAGGACCATGCGCGGGTTTTGTTGTCTAAGTTTGAGGACCGTTTAACCGCAGAAGAGGTAGAAGCTCTAAAAGAGTACATCCAGATTATGCGTAAAGAGTCGCCCTTTTGGGGTGTTTAGCCTTTTTTTGGTTTTTTGTTCAGTGATTCAAAATCCATAGATTTTATTAAGTCTTAAGATGCCCTAGATTTTTGTAGGGAACCCGTACACCAGTCTAACCAATCAGTTACCCAGTGGATTAACTGAAAATCAAAGCAAATGTGAGGGCTAAATGACAACGAACTCAAAACAAGTTATCGGAAAAAGAGCCTCAGTCTTCCGCGAGGTATACCCGATTGACGAGCCCTACGTATATGCCGCTGTTGTAACTGACCCAAAAACACATCAAATCAAGTACGAAGTAATCGAACCCACACTGCTTGATGAAGAAGAACAGCAACTAAAAGAAATCAAAGGCATCCTTGTTGAAGAAATCGACGTGAACCTCAAAGAAATAGGGACACGCAAACAGGCTGAAGAGTACCTTAAATCCAAAATTCTTGAAATCATCAAAGACTACCGCATAAAAATAGACGACGACTCGGTAGACAAGTTCATGTACTATATTGTACGCGACTTTTTGGGTTACGGAAAAATCGACCCACTGATGAAAGACCAGCTAATCGAAGATATCTCGGCAGATGGAGAAAACATTCCCATCTATGTTTGGCACCGTGACTACGAATCTTTGCCAACTAACATCGTTTTCGAAACTGGTACAGAATTAAACTCGTTTATCGTCCGCCTTGCATACTTGGCAAAAAAGAACATCTCCCTAGCAATACCGATACTTGATGCGTCTTTACCCGACGGTAGCCGAATTCAAATGACCTACGGCAACGAAATCACACGAAGAGGCTCCACCTTTACCATACGGCGCTTCCGTGTTGACCCGCTTACAATATCTGACCTGATTTCGCTTGGCACGCTTTCGTCTGAAATGGCTGCGTATTTTTGGTATGCTATCGAAAACAGGGCATCGTTTCTGGTTGCAGGAGGAGTTGCCGCAGGAAAAACAACCATACTCAACTGTTTTTCCATGTTCATCAAACCTGGACTAAAACTGGTAAGTGTCGAAGACACCGCAGAACTGAATCTGCCTCACGAAAACTGGATTCCATCCGTTGCACGAACAAGTTTTGGTCACGCCGACACAGAAACTGGCAGCGTAACCTTGTTTGACCTACTAAAGGCAGCCGTCCGACAACGACCCGACTACCTTATAGTAGGTGAAGTTCGAGGTGAAGAAGCGTACACCCTGTTTCAGGCTATGGCTACTGGACACCTTGGTATGGGTACAATCCACGGCGAGTCCGCAAGTTCAGTTATTCACCGTTTAGAGTCAGAGCCAATGAACATTCCACGACCATTGTTGACTATGATTAACGCCATTCCTGTGCAGTTGCGTACTGAGGTTGACGGAAAACCTGTGCGAAGAACAAGGTCGGTTACGGAAATTGTTGGTTTAGACCCCAAAACCAAGGAGCTGATAACCCACGAAGTTTACCGCTGGGACGCAAGAAACGACAAGTTCGTGTATTCTGGCAAAAGCTACCTTTTGGAGGACAAAATGAACCGGAAGGGGATGACCGAGAAAGAGGTAGAAGACGAGCTTTACAAACGTAAAACCGTTTTGGATTGGATGGTGAAAAGTGGAATCCGCCAATATGGTGATGTTGTTAAAGTAATCAGAGATTACTACGCGGACCCGTTGCGGGTGTTCAGAAACGCTAGGTTGGGAACGTCATGAACGCAACCAACTTACGAAAGTCGCTTAAGACGTTTTATTACCGCCTGAAAGGTGGTTCTGAAAAGAAATCTTCAGAAAAAAGTGAGCCTTCCCGTTTAGCTGAAGGTTTTCGGTTGGGCAAGAGTAAGCCTCAAGTTTTTGCGTATCAGTTGGTTGGAGCAAAATCAGCTAAACTGTTTCCGTTATTCAATGACCTAGACGGCAGCATAAAAAAGTCTGGAATGAAACTAAACTTCAAGGCGTATGTGAGCACCGCAATTCTGACAAGTTTGCTTGTGTTCACCGCAGTAATGATGGTTGTTCCAACGGTTCTCTATTTTGTTGTTAATCTTTCGTTGGTTTTGTCGCTTCTTTTTGGCTTAGGAATAAGCATGCTCGGCGCCGCAGTAACTGTAATCGGTTTTTATGCGTACCCCGGCTACAAAGCCGACAGCCTAAAACGCGCCCTAAACGACGATTTGACCTTCACTGCAGGATACATGTCCATACTTGCAGGTGCGGGAGTGCCTCCGGACTTTATTTGGAGGTCTTTGGCACAGGTTGACGGGTCGTTAGCAGTTACTGATGTGGCAAAAGACGTAGTTAGAAACGTTGAACTGTTCGGTTTTGACGTTATTTCCGCGTTGGAAACCACTTCGAAACGAACACCCTCTGAACACTTCAAAGAACTGGTTGAGGGCTTTATTTCTGTTGTTCACTCGGGAGGAAGCTTGGTAAAGTATCTGCGAAACCGTTCTCAACAATACATGAAACTAAAACAGCTATCACTCAAACGTTTCAGTGACAGCCTTTCTGTATTGGCAGAGTTCTACGTCACCTTGATGGTTGCGGGTTCGTTAATCTTTGTAGTTATGCTCGCAGTTATGGCAATGCTTGGCGGCGGAGGATTTGGTTCCCTAGACTCGCGCCTGCTTTTGCAGTTGTTAACTTACATTGGTTTGCCAATCGGCTCTACCATATTCTTGATTGTAATAGACATGATTTCCCCAAAGAGGTGAATATATGCCAAAAATAGAAACATGGGAAAAGAAAACCGCATGGATTGTCTCGGCTGCCGTAGGGGTAACTATCTGCGTAACTGCAGTGCTTCGGCTTATGGGCAACCAGTTGTTTGACGAGTACATCTTGTTGGCGGTTGTGCTCACGGTTTTTCCTCCCGCAGTATTAGACTACATCGACTACCGCTGGAAACGGTCAGTAGACAAACACCTGCCCGACCTGTTCCGAAGCATAGTACAAGCCCAAAAAAGCGGAATGACACTGCCGCAGGCATTGGAAGAAGCCTCTAAACGCCAATACGGGGCAATGACCAAAGAACTGCAAAAAATGGTTGCACAGATGAGCTGGGGAGTACCCTTCGACGAAGCACTTCAATCGATGGGTAAACGCGTTGACACCGCCCTTATGCGGCAAACAATTCCTTTGATTCTAGAAGCCCAGCGGTCAGGCGGAAAAGTCGAAAAAGTCTTTGAGCCACTCGAAGAGTTTGTTCAAGCAACCCTGAGCTTTGACGATGAACGAAAAACCCAGACCAGACCATATATCGCAATCATTTACGTGGCGTTCTTTGTTTTCCTGTTCACTATAATCATGTTGTTCAAGTCTTTCTTTGTAGACATAATAGAATTTGAAATCAGCCAATTCGAACTAATGCCACCAAACGAAGCAAGAAGTATATTTTTCCACATGAGCAGCATCCAAGCATTCTTTGGAGGACTTGTAGCAGGCAAAATGGGTGAAGGAACCGTTGGCGGAGGTCTAAAACACAGCGTTATCCTGCTGATATGCGGGTATCTGGCGTTCAAATTTGTGGTGTAACCAAACAAATGAGGCGAATAAGACGTAACCGAAGGGGAATTACTCCCGTGTTGAGCAGTCTACTGCTGACTGTAATCGCAGTTGCGGGTATGTCTATTGCCATTGGTGCAACCTATGTCATCACAGATGGGTTGCACGACAACATGGGCGAACGCCTTATTGTTGAAGACGTTTGGTTTACCTCAAACCAGATTTCGTTGTATGTCAGGAACGTGGGCAAAGTTGCAGTCAACGTAGACGCAGTGTATGTTGACCAGACCCAGCAATCTTATACACCGCTTGCGTTGGAGCCCAACAAACATGGATGGTTGAATGTTACCTGCAGTTGGGATGCGGATTCTGCGTACGAAATTAAATTTGTAACTAGGAGAGGAACAATTGTTGTTGATTACTACTTGTCGCCGGTTTAAACGTAACAAGCGGGGAGTAAGCAACATCATTGTTGTGGCTCTTAGTCTGGTGGTTATTCTGGCTATTGTTTCAAACATAGTTTTGTGGAACTATGAAATGACGCAACTTGACTACGAGAAACTCAAAGAAGAAATCAGCATCATTAACGTTGAATCTGTTACAACAGAGTCTCCTTGGTTTACGGCAGCATCCGAGTTCACGGTTAGTTCTGGAGCAAGGACACAAGGAACCTACTTGGATACCCAAGCTGTAGACACTGATTTTGAACGTTTCACAGAAACCACAAGTAGTGGTTCTGGTTCAACCACGTTTATCAAAGAAGAAAGTTTTGAAGATGATTGGCCTCCGAAAGGTTGGAGCGTAACCTTAGGTAGTAACTGGTACATAGATAGCGAACAAGCATACGATGGTAAATTTTCCGCATTTTTCGAAGGCGAGGGCTGGGGTGGAGGCGGTGCATCAGGGTATTTGACCACTCCTAGTATGGACTGCTCAGATGCCGAGTCAATAGACATTGATTTTTGGTGGTTTGATCAGGGTTTAGATTCTGACGATTTTGAGCTTGAGTTATTTGATGGTAATAAGTGGATATCATACCGCGATTTGAATTCGGTTGAATTTTGGGACGGTTGGCACCACTATACCGAAACCATAAAAGATGGTCACTATTTTGTTTCTGACTTCCAAATAAGGTGGTACGCCAAAACCGTTAGAGACTATGAATATGCAGGCGTAGATTTGGTTACTGTAAACAAGAACGCGGGAATTGCCTCTTTTTCCCTTGGTTTTAGCAATTCGTTTGATTTTGATGTGTCTGAGTATCCGTTAGATTCGGTTCAAACCGTAGAAATTCAGTTGGGTTACCGCGCCAGCGACGTAAGCGACACTTGGTATCTTCAAGCCTACAACTGGGCATCCGGTAGCTATAGTGACTCTGGTTTCAATATCACCACAGGGCATAACCCGACAACTGGTTGGGACTACTATACGGTGAATATGACTGACGCATGGCAAAACTATGTTCGCAGTGACGGCACAATAAACATCCGACTTGTAGACCAAAACCCGGATGCAACCCAAACAACTGTGGACATTGACTTTTTTGGAGTAAAACTGAAAACAGATGGAACCAAGTTCACGTTCAGAAACCACGCAGGCTTAACCGCTCACATTGTTTCAGTTTGGGTTATCGATTCAACAGGTCACGAACGGTACGATGTGAACTTTTTTGTAAACTCGGCGGCAACCAAGGACTATACCAAGTACGGTATAGTATTGCCAGAAACTGATTACACCATCAAAGTGGTAACTGAACGCGGAAACATCGCAGTTTACTCATAAACTGCTTAATTTGTTACACAATCTCTTAGTGCAACTATTGCATCGTTTTGGTCTTTTGCTTCGATTAACTCGATTTTATACAGCTTTGCCAAGTTTCTGCCTGCTTCACTCATTTTTGGTATTGCAACAAGGCACGCTTTTTCTGGAGTAGCATCAAAAATTTTGGCGAACATCGAAATTACAGATTGTTCAGAAACAACATCAGACGAAGTTGCAACATCGATTGCCGTCAGGTTCTTTCCGTTAATTGTTGCTGTTAAATCGAACATGTGGCGTGTTCCAGATTTTCCATCCAAGAATCCGGGGCTTTCCACTGTGTATCCTAAACCTTCCAAAAGCTCCATTATTGGTCCTATCAGAATCCAGCCTAGTGTTGCTTCTTTTTTAGCGTCTGGAGTCAAACTGTAAGAGTAAACGTCTTTGTAGACTGCCTCTTCAAAAGTAAAGTTGTCTTTGCAGTCGCGGCAAAAATGAGATGGCACTGGGATATCAAAGCTTTTGTTACACTGTTTACAGGTACACCATACACCTGCTCTGTTATAGTCCAAATCTGGAGTAACTAGGTCTCTGTGACATCTTGGACAAACCAGTTTGCCGTCTTTTTGAAAAGCATCCTCTTTGTCGATGTATCCACATTTTATGTGTTCAATTAAGGCACTTTTTTTGATGTCAAACGATTTGCATTGCGGACAAGTATAATGAATGGAAACATTTGCTGAATCACATGTTGGGCAGTAAACAATCTTGTCGTAGAGTTTTCTTTCTAAGACATCGCCTTCATACAGTTTCTGCAAAAAATCGTCCACGTTGGATTCTCCAACGATTTCTTCAACTATTGGAAATTTAAAACCGTGTTTTGGGTCAAAAGTTGGGTTCATTGTGCCAAGCTCTTCGCTGACAAACCTGCTGATAAGAAGCTGAACTTTATGGTCTTTATAAAGCTTAAGCTGGTCTTTCTTGGACGCTTTGGGCATACACTGTCTCCTTTTTTTGACCTGCGGTGTTCTCCTAACCGCTTCTAGGACGCTAGCTATAAGTAAAAGCCATTTAAAATCTTATGGATAACGAATTTGTATTCAACATACACTTTTGACATACGAGTTGTTTTACTTTTATCCACCCCAAACACCTCAAAAGCTTGAAGACGCGTCAAAATTAAATATGAAAACGTTATAACTACGTAAAACAAACTCAATTGGACACTTCAATAAACGGTGAGGAAAAAGAAAAAATGGCATCTGAAACCAAAAACGACCTTTCAACTTTTAGTTGGACTGCCCCACAAGGGCTATCACTTATCGGAGTGTTTGTAGTTCTTGCACTTATTTGTGAAGTAGTTATGGTCTCCTTTTTCTCGTACGCAGGGCTAACAGACATCTCTTTAGCTCCACTGCCTATTAGTCCACTGTATCATCTGGTTCCTTTGGCAGTAATTGTTGTGCTTGTTTCAAGCTGGATTTACTTAACAAACAACATAATAAAAAGCCCAAGAAGAACAGCTTCCCCTAAAGTCTCAAAAACACGCACCAGCAGACGCAGACACACAAAACGCAAACAAACAAGCTTCACCGATTCTATTACCAACTTTTTTAACAAAATCGGCAAAGCATTATCAGACACAGACTCAGGATTACACGGACGGCTGTCTTTGAACGAGGCAGTCTTTGAAAGCACAGTAACCCTGTTGACTTTCTTTTTGTTATCAGCTGTCATATTGGCGCTATTGGCATACCCACGCCTGTTTGCAGACTTTGTTGTAGGACTTTACAGCACAACCTCGACCCTGCAAGGAATAATGCAAGGGTTAGCCGACGCACTAGTTCCCATAGTAACTGGCTTAAACTCCATAGCAATAGGCTTTAGCAACGCATTTTCAGGCTTGATAGGTCCTCCAGCCTCCTTGACTGGCGCAGACATAATGCTAAGCTATGTTTTCTGCCAGAATGCCGCTGCTTGGATTTCAGCATTGGCTGCGCTGTTCTATGTTAACTCCTCAAAATCAGTTTTCCGCCGCTAAATACTGATTATTTCCTTGTTTGTTACCCTTTTTTTCGTTTTGTTTTTTTACGATAAGTTTTTGTAACCAGACTTTCTTGCTCTTTGATGAGGCTTAGCTTTGGCGCGGCTTAAAGGATTTGAAAAACTAACAGATGTGGACGAAGCTCTTCAAACTTTTCTGCAGCAACTCAAACCAAAAATGTTAGAATCTGAACAAATCCCAATTCAAGAAGCGTTGGGACGAGTAACAGCACAAGACATCAAAGCAAAATATAATCTGCCACTTTTTAACCGCTCAGCAGTTGACGGTTACGCCGTAAGAGCAAAAGACACCTTTGGCGTTTCCGCGTTTAAGCCAAAAATTTTCGAACTAACAAACGGCAAAGTTGGCGAAAACCAAGCAAAAGAACTATGGACCGGAAACCCAGTTCCCGAAGGCGCCGACGCCGTAGTTATGCTTGAGTACACAAAAAAAATGGAAAACCAAATCGAGTTAAGGGCAACAATAACTCCGGGCAGAAACGTTTCTAACATGGGCGAAGACGTAACCAAAGGAAACATAGCCGTACCCGTAAACATTCGGTTGAACCCTCACCATTTGGGGTTGCTTGCAGCGTTGGGTGAAACACATGTTCCTGTTGTGCGTAAACCTAAAGTCGCTATTTTGGCAACTGGAAGCGAACTTGTGGAGTTAGGAAACAAACTTGAACCCGGAAAAATTGTGGAAACCAACCGCTTAACCTTTTCAAACATGTGCAAACAGGTCGGCGCAGAACCCCTGAACTTGGGTCTGGTCAAAGACGACCTTGATACTATAATTAAAAAGATTGAGGAAGGCTTAGAGCAAGCCGACGCCGTCATCACAACTGGTGGAACAAGCGTTGGGTATCCTGACTTTGTTCCTTTGGCTGTAAACAAAATCGGAAAACCCGGAATAGTAGTGCACGGCGTAGCCATAAGACCCGGAATGCCCACTGCGTTGGCGATTCTTAAAGGCAAACCCGTTTTTGTGCTGTCAGGAAACCCCGTAGCCGCAACCGTAGGTTTTGAAGCGTTCACTCGACCTACCTTGCTTAAGATGCTTGGAATAAACGAGTTCAGACCCACAGTTGAAGCCAAATTAACCAAACGAGTCGCAGGCGCGTTGGGACGCAGGGTCTTTTTGCGTGTGCGTGTGTATGAAAAAGACGGAGAATATTTTGCTGAGCCCGTGCGGGTAACTGGTTCGGGTGTGCTTACTACAATGACACGAGCAAACGGGTATGTGATAATTCCTGAGAACCGTGAAGGCGTGGATGAAGGCGAATCGGTTAAAGTGAAACTGTTTTCCTGTATCGTGGGGGAGTAACATGTTCAGAAAACTTCTAAGTTATGACGAAGCAAAACTGGTTCTAAACCAAAACTATTGTGCAAAACCTCTTGGAACAGAACGCGTCAACCTTTCCAAAGCACATGGCAGAGTTTTAGCCCAAAACGTTGTATCTTCTTTAGATATTCCGCCGTTTAGCCGCTCAACCGTGGATGGATACGCGATAAAGGCTGCGGACAGTTTTGGCGCAAGCGAAGAACAACCCGTTTCATTCACTTTTTGTGGACACGTGGCAATAGGCGAGCCTCCAAAAGCTGTTGTAAAACAAGGTTTAGCCGCAGAAATCGTTACTGGTGCACCTTTGCCCGAAGGAGCAGACGCGGTTGTTATGGTTGAGCAAACTAACCGCCAAGGAGACACAGTTTATGTTCACCGACCAGTATCCGCCACAGAAAACGTGATGGCGGCAGGTTCAGACATCAAAAAAGGAGAAACCGTTCTGGAACGTGGACGGTTTTTAGGTAGCCGCGAAATCGGTGTTTTGGCTGCTGTTGGACTGGTTGAAGTTGAGGTTTATTTGCGTCCTAGGGTGGCTATTTTGTCTACTGGCGCAGAAGTTGTTGCACCTGGAAACCCTTTGCCTGCTGGAAAGATATACGACATTAACGCTCACACCTTAAGTGCTGCAGTAACAGAAAGCGGGTGCGAATCAACTAATCTTGGAATTGTTCCCGACGAAAAAGAAGAACTAACAAAAGCGTTGCAAAAGGCGTTGGAGTCCTCTGATGCTGTGATTACTTCTGGTGGAGTTTCGGTTGGTCCTAAAGACTTCACTCCAAACGTTGTGGATAGCCTAGGCAAACCCGGTGTAATCATTTCTGGAGTCGCCGTAAAACCTGGAAAACCAATAACCATCGCCATAGTAGACAACAAACCCGTGTTTTCTCTTCCGGGGAACCCGACTTCGTCCCTGTTCATGTACAGAGTGTTTGTTCACCCTGTTTTGGCTAAGCTTGCTGGCAGACCAGAAGAGGATTTGCCCAAAGTTTGTGCTGTTGCGGCTCAGAAGATGTTTCCTGCAAGGGGACGCCGAACCTTTGTTATGGTTAACCTCTCTTACGGCAAAGACGGAAAACTGTTTGTCAGCCCTGTTCCTACGGGGTTGTCTGGGGCGATTACTACGTTGTCTAAGGCTGACGGGTTTGTGGAGATTTCTGAAAAACAACAGTTTGTGGATGTTGGAAAAGAAATAACTGTTTACTTGTTTGGGAAACTAACAAAGCCCAAAACAAGTTAACCTGTTTAGTTGAAGTTTTCTCGCTGTGCTAACGCGAAAAGTGAAGCGATAACCAACAGAATCATGTAGCCTACCATTGCCACGGTGAACAACATTCCTGCGTCAATGGCTAGTGCGGTTGACAGGTTTACTGCGCCAAACGTTAATCCCATGCCCAGCGTTCCAACTACAAGAATTGTTGACCATTTTTTCATCGCGTACACGCTGTAGCCTGTGACTAGGCTGACAATTCCCAAGATTAGCAGGTGGATTGGTGCAGATGCACTTTCCATTGCGAAGAGGCCTAATACTGCGATTCCCGCTATGAAATAGAAAACTGAAATCAGTAATACTAGTGTATTTCTTGACTTTGTGCTTGTTTCTGAAGCCATATTGCGTCCCTTCCTACCGCTATAATACGATTGATAATAAATTAGTTTCCCAAGAAATATGTTGCGCCACCGCTGTTTTCGGTAAAACAGTGCCTGTTATTCAGTTTCTGAGAGACGACCTCTCTTAATGTGAAAAATAGATTCGTTGTAATAATCTTGTTTTCATAAGTGTTATTGCTCAAAAACAATATGTTGATGCGATTACAATGGACCCAAAAAAACTGTTAGCAAAGGAGATATCAGCCAAACTAAGAGGTCACATCAGCGAGGAAACCGTTTCTGAAAACGTTGAACAGTTTTTCAGATGCGGCAATGCGTTCCTTCTCTTGGAGATAATGAACCTGAAAAGCGAAATCAAAAGCCTAAGAGAAGAACTAGACCACAAAAAAGACACCAAAGCCGACACTTTGCGTGCAATGCTTGTTCGGTAAACTGTTGGACTTGTTCCC
>JAOZIC010000033.1 GCA_026014605.1 Candidatus Bathyarchaeota archaeon | reverse complement strand
TCGACTTCTATCCACCCTTTTCTTTCCAGAGAGTTGAGTGTTTCATAGATTTTGGAGTACGGAACTCCGCCGTGTTGGCTGACTTCGCTGGCGGTCATTGTACCCCGTTCTAAAAGTGTGAGATATGATTTTGTTTCGTATTCTGTTAACCCGACTTCGCGTAGGGTCTTTTTTGCGTCTTCGCTTACTGGGGCGCTCAATACTATTCACCTTATGAAAGGTTTGGAAACCTTCTTATATCTACATTAGCCACATAAAAAATATTACCCCCACGAGTGGTGTCAAATTTATGCAGGTTATAAAACCCACAAAATCACTATGCCCAGAATGCCTCAAAGTACTAGACGCAACAATCTTTGAGGAAGACAACAAAGTCTACATAACAAAAACTTGCCCAGAACACGGCAAAGTAACAGAGCTCTATTGGAGCGACTATGAAATATACAAAAAAGCCGAAGAACTACGCGCAGACGGCACAGGCCTAGAAAACCCCAGAACACAAACAAAAAACGGTTGCCCATACGACTGCGGAATCTGCCCAGAACACAAAAGCCACACAGGCTTAGCAATCATTGACATAACCAACAGATGCAACCTCACATGCCCAGTATGCTTCGCAAACGCAGCAGCCGCAGGATACGTATACGAACCCACAAAAGAGCAAATCTTTGAAATGCTCGAAAACCTCAGACAAAACAAACCAGTAAAACCACCAGCACTACAATTCAGCGGCGGCGAACCAACAATACGAAAAGACCTAACCGAACTGATAGTAAAGGCAAAAGAACTGGGGTTCCACCACGTAGAAGTCAACACAAACGGGCTACGATTGGCAAACGACCCCGAATTTGCAAAACAGCTGGTCGAAGCAGGACTATCTACAATATATCTGCAGTTTGACGGTTTGACCTCTGACGTGTACAAGTTCACACGGGGCGTTGACCTTCTTGACATCAAGATGAAAGCTATTGAAAACTGCCGTGCAGCAGGATTAAGCATCGTACTTGTAGTAACGCTTGTAAAAGGAGTCAACGACCACCAAATAGGAGACATTATTCGATTCGCGAAAGACAACTTCGACATAGTTCGATGCGTAAACGTCCAACCAGTAAGCATCTGCGGACGAATCGCAAAAGAAGAACGCGAAAAAATGCGAATCACAATCCCAGACTTCATGAAAGACGTAGAACAACAAACAGACGGCGCAATCAAAGTAGACGACTTCTTCCCCGTCCCCACTGTAGTCCCAATCAGCAGAGCTGTTGCATCCCTAAAAGACCAACACTACGTAGAATTCACAGCTCACCCACACTGCGGAATGGCAACATACCTGTTCATCGAAGGCGACAAAATGACCCCCATCACAAGGTATGTCAACGTGGACAAGTTCATGACTACAATGCAAAAAATCTACGAAGACGCAAAAGCAGGCAAAAAGAAAACAGCAAAACTACACCTCATCGGACTACTACGCCACATAAAATTTGGGCTACTCAGAAAATATCTACTCCCAATAGTAAAAAGCGGCAGCTACGACTCCCTAGGAGACCTGCACAGAAAAATGCTGTTGGTATCTTCGATGCACTTTATGGACCCATACAACTACGACCTGGAACGAGTACAACGGTGCTGCATCCACTACGCAGTCCCTGACGGCAGAATCATACCATTCTGCACCATGAACAACCTGCACCGAGAAAAAATCGAAGAACAAATGGGCATCCCTCTAGAAGAGTGGAAGAAACAAAACAACAAGCCAATCGGCGCAGTAATGTAACAAACAGAAAGGCTATAAGGAACGCATTAACCTTCAAAGAGATGGTGAACAAACATGGGCGGAGGAAAAAAGAAACAATCACTTAGCCAAATGACCAAAGAAAAAGCACCCAAAGAGCCAAAAAACAAGGAAGAAAAATCAGGTGCACCACAACAAAAAAAGACACTAGGTCTAACCATGCCAGACCTAAACAACAAAAAAGTACTAGCAGAACTCAAAGGACTAAGAGTACTCACCCCATCAGTTGTAGCAGCCCGCTATAGCATACGCCTCAGCGTGGCAAGAGCGTTCATCAAAGAGCTAGAAAAACGTAAAATGGCAGAATACGTTTCTGGCGGAAAAAATCTAAAAGTCTATAAGCTTTTACCCCAATAACCTTTGTACAAGGTAAAAGGGGCAGATTATATTGGATTTTCCTGAACGAGTGTACACTAAAGAAGAAGTGCAACAAGCCAAAACAGCCATTGAAAACGGCTACAAACACGACCTGCAAATAAAAGGCACACCAGATTTTGTAGCAAAAGTCCAAAAAGCACTAGATTTAATCAAAACCGCAGGATACTACGAGTTTTTACGCACATACATCCGAACCATCAAACAAATAGACGGCCTAAGCCAACTGCGCGAACAAGAAGCCGCAATATGGTATAACGTAAAAGCATTAGACGACCCCGTGGACGACGCAGGGTTTATCATACAAAAAGCCCAGCAAATGAAAGACTTCATCGAAGGACGGCTCTACTACGAAACAGCAGAAATAAAGGCAGTAAACAAACGCCTCGAATTCATAGAAACACTCAAAAACAAAACAGACGACCCAGAACTCAAAAAACAGTGCGAACAAAACCTCAAACGATGGAACGAACAACCCTTTCCATAAAACAACTTAGTTACTGTTCGGGCTTAAAATCAAATTGTTGATTATATTTCTTGCCGAGTTATGATGTAGCTACCTAATCCAGCGAGCCATATGAGTGCGGGATAAACGATCATGCGTTCCATTCCGCCAGGACCTAAACCCAAGTAGAAACTGCTGTCATACGCAAAGTTACTTGTCATTGAACCGCTTGTAACCATGCCAATTGAGAACAAACTTAATGCACCAAGCGTCATTATTCCAAGGATTATGCTTATCAGAGAAAGCGGTTTTTTCATCACTTTAAATGATAAAATTGCGGATATCCCAGCGAAGAAAAAGGTCATGGACGATACCACACCATGTGCAAGAGTGAAATCCTTGGTGAAAACACCAACACCCATTGCGCTTATACCCATTAAAACGAGCAAGATACTCATGGTTTTGAAGTTAAGGTCATGCCGTAGAAAGTAGGCTCCTAGGATTACTGATAATCCCAAAATGAAAACAGACAAATTGAAAATTATCGATGATGGCCCAACGCCAAGATCACTTATGTAATTGGCAGATACGCTGTAGTCCGGATACAAAGCCTCAGCAATATGGACACATAATAAAAATTGTGTGACTGCAACAAAAAAGAGCGTTCCTGTTATATTTTCTTTTGAATATGTCACGGGTTGCAGTATGTTGAAGTCCTAGATAAAATGTTACCCTGTTTTTCACGCGTTGCGCGTGTGCGAATGCAATGGTAGGGTGATGTCTTGTTGGGTATTGAACAACAAAGGATTATTGTAGTTTTATTTTGTTGCACCATTCTGAAATATTGTTTTCAGCGTCTGCCTTGTTTTTTAGCGGTTTTTCCACAACCAGACTTTCAAGGGAGTCACTGTTGGGAATCATTGTTTTAAGTTCTGCAATTACTTTTTGTCCACTGTCATACCCATCGCTTGAGCAGAAAGCGACCACCTTTTTTCCTGATAAATCATATTTGCCCAGATACGTTCTTATTGCAGGTGTTGGTTTTGAAGCCCAGTTTGGAGTGCCGATTGCGATTAATTCATATTCGCTTGGATTCTTGGTAATTTCGCCGATCTCTGTTTTGTTACCTTTCATAGCATCTCGCCCAGCAGATAACCAAGCAATTTTTCCTTGTCGTTTCTTTTTATCAATAATTTCCTCAATATCTGCTTCTAGTTCTTCAGCTATTTTTTCAGCAAGAAACTTGGTGTTTCCTGTTCGAGTATAGAAAACAACTAATGATTTCATTTATCTCCATCCGATTCAGATTCCACTTGATATTTAGGCGTCATTTAAAACAGTTGTGATAACCTGTGATTGCACCTTCGCCGATTGTAGATTGAGTATATTCATTTTTGTATCAAAAAATAAAAAACTAAATTTAATTTCTTTTATGCGCATGCACGTGTGTTTCCGTCTGCGCGCGCCTGCGGCTGCTCTCGCACATATACACCAAAATCTGTTCTAAAGCAAAACAGATAAATCATTAACGGTAAGAGCTAATTTGTGAAACATGCAATGTCAGAAAAGAAATGCAAACAATGTGGTTGCCCACTTAAGCCAAACCAGTATCAATTCTGTTCGGACAAATGCTGGGATGAATGGGTAGATAAATCACATTAACATGCTCTCTTGCACACATCTCAATGTATACTATTACGGCAGTAGTAGATTTTAGAAAAATAAAGAAAAAAGGTTAAATTTTAACCCAAAACAGAACTTGCTTACTGTTGTTCGTTTTAAGGTATTTTCTAGTTTTTCACTTTTTGTTTTTATTTCCGCAATATACATTTGAAATTGAAGTCTGTTGCTTTGAAGTATTCTTTTGAGAATTGCACCGCTTTTAATGGGTCATAGTATTTGCAACTGAAAATATCCAGAAAGATTCTGTTTGTCTTGTTTGCAAAGTGCCCAGATACAAGTGATGTTTCAACAAGTTGCGCCATGGAGTACCCATAAACGTCCGGGTTTGTTCCAAAGTTTTGTAGACGACAAGGTCCCCACGGTTTTGCATCTATTATTTCACAAATCTTTTTTGCATAATTTTTGATTGCTTTAGGATTCTTCAATAGTTCGGGGTCACAGTTGTGCAAATCAATTGCTGTGGAAAGCCCCCATGCATTAGCTTTTTCGTATTGTTCTTTTGTTACGGTTTCTTCAAATCCTGTATCCGTTAAATCGTTTATTGTTTCATTAAATTGGTCCCATCTCGCAGTGTCAATCGTTTCTGGAACTCTTTCTAGCTCCATCGTGTTTTCAATTAAACTTTTACCATCCATGTTTTAGTATCATCTCTAGTTTTGTGATTGTTTGTTTTTTCATGATTTTGAAAATAAAAAAATGAGAAAATCATTCATGTTACGGTTTTATACCGTCTTACTCCTTGGCTTGTTTCTTTGATTTCTTGTCTTTCTTTCCTTTTTTTGTCATCTGAGTCACCTCCCCCTCAGAGTTGAGCACCTATGTCGTGTAACAATTACCAATCAGATCCTCGCCAAACTGTTCGCCGTCTTCGCCCCATTGCCTTCTTCGAACGCTTCTTGTTCTCCGCAAGGTTTACATGGAAAAATGGCAAAAGAAAAATCAAATAAGAATTATGTAGCAAAAAAAGAGGGTAAATCAAGCCTACAATACCAAATAAGCAGTCACAATTACTTTAAATGTGAAACAGACAATTATTCACAGATTTAGAACATATTAAGTCTAATTTCTGACTTCATTTCTAATAAATATCGATTTTCAAGGATATTAATAGAATTACATATGTTAGCGCCCACCAAATCTAATTTCCTCATATTCTGTAGGCAATATTCAAGTTTAATCGATAAAATAGAGGTTAAAACAGGAATAAGAGGATTACAGGCAAGGTTTAGTTTGGGTTTAAAAAATAGAAAAGGATACGTGTGAACAAGTTGCGATACCCGTTACATGTATAAATGATATGAATCACACGATTGTACATGTTGTCATTACAGCCAATAACTCGTCTCCATAACCAAAAGGAAAGAAAAATATTTCAAACAATAAAATTTTTAATCTGATTCCACCAATGTTTTTTGAAACCAACACGGGGAGAACTGAGTTGCCCAGAAATTCAAAAAAAACAAAAACCAACAAACTTTTGAATGAATTACTTAAAGACTCCAGCAGAAGTGATAGGACACTAGCCAAAACAGTTGGAGTATCACAACCTACGGTTTCTAGAACAAAAAAATCACTTCAAAAAGAAGGAATAATCAATGGATTCACAGTGATACCCAACTTTTACAAAATCGGTTACGAATTGATGGCATTAACGTTTGTCAAGATAAAAACCAATTTAGCATCAGTTGAAGAACGAGAAAAAGGGCACCAATCAACCAAAGAGTGGATGAGTAAACAGCCCAACGTAATTTTCTGCACTTACTGCAGAGGCTTAGACGCTGACGCATTTATGGTTTCGCTACACAAAAACTACAAAGACTTTGACCAGTTCATTCAAAAACACAACCAAGAACGAGGACACCTGTTAACTGACGTAAAAAGTACACTCATCAACATGGATGACAGTCAAATGATCAAACCATTCACGTTCAGATCGTTAGCAGAAAAGATGTGTGAAAAATAGGGACTTGTTTCCACATCAACTGCTTTTTTATGACCGCATAGTTACGACGTTTTTTGGTAAAAAATGGTAAAAGATTCTTACAAAATGTGAGAAAACACGCATTAGTAATCAGCAACAATTGGCTATTATTTTCATTTTCTTAACTTTTTTTGTTGCGTTATCCCATTTTTTAAAAAAATAACGTCTCATTTAATACACAAAACAATTTACAATATAAGTTTCAAACAAAGTTTAGGTATAATCCAAAGTTATAACAAATCTAATATACACCTAGAGTTAAACCAAACATTTGAGAAACGCGCAAGGCGCGGGTCTCTAAAAATATGATGTGAAAAAAATGGAAAAACAAAAAATTAGAACACTATTAACAGCAATATTGATATTAACAATCGCATTAGCTACACTAACATCTATCGCTTTTGCACAACAAATCAACTATAACCCAGACATGGGAACAGTGACAAAAACCGCACCAGCATACATGACCTCAGACAACAGCGCATACGCTGCAGCAGCCGAATACGGCAACTTAATGCAAGAAGAGTACGCATGGCACGACCCACACGCAAACATACCACAAAGAACGGGCTACAATCCTGGACCCGCGCCAGACAGACCAGACGTGCTGTGGCGCACCCAAAATAACGCTGTACCCAAAGTTATTCTAGGAACACGAACACTCGGAAGTTCAGATGGTCTAGTCAATCCAACATTAGCATCATTCTCGGGCGCACCAATGGCAATGGATGGTCAACTTATTGCATATGGTTCTATACGACCAAACTCGGGTAACAGTACCACAAGAAACGCCGTAATTTCTCTGAATCCACACACTGGTGCAGTAAACTGGGCCAGCATAGTCGGATACGGAGCAGCATCAGCAGCAGGCGTAGGCGCTAGCTTCGGAGTTGCATCATACATCTTCAAAGTTGACGATACCCACTTTGGAACCCTTGCAGGAGGCATGTTTGGTGGTGGCGGTGGATTCTGTATGTTCAGAACAACAGGCGAATTCCTGTGGATTGACGGTGGAATCACACCAGGCGCAGTTTACCACTCATGTATTGTTGCCCCTGACCCAGTGTACATGATTTTCGGACCCCAAAGTTTTGGAGAATACACCAACCACCTTTGTGGTTGGGACTTGTCAGACCCTGAAACAGATAAGGGCAGCGGAAATCGACTGGCATGGCAATACCTAATAGATGAACCTGGCTCAAACCCACTGCTAGCATATGGTGATGGCAAAGTATTCATGGGTTCATACAGCAGTGTCTCAGTTTATGCTGTTGACGCCGAAACTGGTGACAAAGTCTGGGAAACATACGTAAAAAGCGCCATGGGTTATATGACATGCTATGCTGACGGAAAAGTATACGTTGGCTGTCAAAGCATGCACATCTATGCTTTGGACGGAGATACAGGTGAAGTAGTATGGCACAACATAGATGGAACTGCAAACAGGGCGTTTAACGTCTGGAACATCAACTACGCATACGACAGAATTTACATCCACGACTTGGGTTTCGGTTCGACAGGTGCTCAAAAATGTCTCGACGCTGATACAGGTGAAGCCCTTTGGGCATCACAAGCGCTCTTCTGGATTGGCTACTACAGAACAGTAATGGCCGATGGAAAAATATACGGACGACAAAGCGACCAATCAACTACAACAGGTCGAGAAGCAATACCCACAAACTTTGCGTGTTGGGACGCATACACAGGCGAGGTACTTTGGGAGATCAATGAAGAAATCGCTGGACCAATCATTGCTTATGGATGTCTTTATTATATTGAAGGCGCAGGATACGGCGACACGGGTAACCAGTTGGTGGCTCTTAGCACCGCTGTAGGGCAACCAGATGACTGGGCAATGTTCCGAGGAAACGCTGAAAATCCTGGCTTTACAATGGATAAAGGTCCAACAGACATTAGCAGTGGTCCTAAGTGGACGTTCACTACAGGTGCAGGTATTACATCATCGCCTATAGCTAGCGAGGGAAGAGTCTACGTTAACTCTGGTGACGGAAACACCTACTGTGTTGATGCATATACAGGTATGAAAATCTGGGAACATGCAACACAAGAACCCACAATGACACACTTTGGTTCAACACCTGCAATAGCAGATGGAAAAATCTACGTTGGTCCTGACGACGGCTACTTCTACATCCTAAACGCAGATACAGGCAGTGAAATAAAGAGCATTCCAATGGGCACATACAGACCAGTTCAAGTACAAGCGGGACAGCACAACATTAAATCATCACCGATAATTTCTGGCGGCAGGGTATACATTGCATCAGTTCACAATGGTCTACTATACGCACTTGACATGAACGGAAACACCCAATGGACAGTAGACGTAAATGGAGACGGCTCACCAATAGTAGGCTCTGTTGCAATTGAAGACAACTATATTTACATCATGGACTGGAGCGGAAACGTACACAAATATGACTTGAACGGAAACGAATTGCTAAGTTTCCCAACAGACAGAAGTGGTGACAGCTTCTGGTCATCATTCTTTGGCCCTGTTTCATACACACCAACTGTTGTAGGAGACTTACTATGGATTGGTGGTACTAACAACCGCCTTCGAGCATACGATGTTAACAATGGTTCAATAATGTACTCAGGTGTTCAACCAAACGTCGAAGGTGAAACATCTCACGGCTCAGCAACCTATGTTCCAGGATGGGCTATGGTTCCACGTGACATCAACGGAAGTGACGTTGAAGTAAACGAAGGATACATCATCTCACAGTTCGGTCCTACAGTTGCTTGTGCACGAGCAGATAACGGTGATAACATCTGGTCTAACTGGGGTGGATGGGAAGTTTGGTCTACACCAGTATTCGCAGGAATCGGTGAAAGCGCAGTAGTCTACTACGGTTCAGACAGTGCAGGCATACAAGTTGTTGATGCAGCTTCAGGTATCTCAACAAGCTGGTTCACAGCTCAAGGTAACATTGTTGGCTCTCCAGCAGTTTGGGACGGAAAACTCTACGTAGGCTCATACGACAACAACCTATACTGCTTCGAAGACCACAATGAACAGGAAATGGCAGCAAGCATATCCACTGACAAGGTCTCAATGGCTCCAGGTGACACAGTAACCATAACCATGCAACTAACAAAAGTGCCAGACATCAATGTCTACGAAGAAATCGGCAGAGAAGCACCAGTTCCTGGATTGCCAGATGCTGACGTTTTGGTCACTTTCACTGACCCAGACGGCGTTGAACATGACGTATCAGCAACAACAGACAAACTAGGTTGGGCAACTGCAACATACACACCAGACACGGCTGGAACATGGAAAGTAATCGCATGGTACATGGGCGAAGACCATCCAACATTCTCATACGGTTACGCATTCAGCACAGAAGTAGAGTTGACTGTCAGTGAAGCACTTGGACCAGTAGAACCTCTGGTAACATCCGTTACCCCGATGACAACAGAAATCAACGTCGGCGAATCAGCGGTACTTACTGCATCCGCAAGCGGAGGAGCAGCACCCTTCACATACCAGTGGTACAAGATCGTTAGTGGAACCCCAATTGCAATATCTGGAGAAACATCGGCAACACTAGCAGTTGCACCAGACACCGAGGGAACATACGGATACTTCTGTGAAATAACCGACGCAGCTACACAAGTAGACTCGTCAGACACAGCACAAGTGAAAGTATTCGCTGAAGGCGCTGGTGGCGGCATACCGATGGAATACATCTATGCCATCATTGCAGTAATCGTTATCGTCATAGTCTTGGTTGTAGTCTACATGGTAATGAAAAAGCGCAAATAAGCGCTTACCCCCTTTTCTTTTTTTTAAAAAAAAAATAACTCAAAATCGTCGGAGAAAACCAAGTGCTAAGAAGGCTTTGAGAAGAGTCCGTGTTTGGTGACAACGGGGGCAGGGTTTTAGAGGTTTTTCCCTCCTTTCACTCATCCCAGAGCCTTAGCAAAACTTTTCATTAGAGAATTAATCTCCAAATCAACCTTTTTTGGATTAGTTTCACTTTACTCTCTCTCCCAGATGTGCTTTGTCGTTACGTCGCCACCCTTAATATGCAAAACAGCAAAACCGTGTTCCATCAGGAGGATAACACCTTGAATAAAAATAACTACAAAGAAATGGTTAAACAACGACTAAACTACATCCAAAGCCTAGCCGACCAAGAAAGATACCAAGAAATCGAAACCCTACTACAAACCGAATTTGTGCTGGTGGCATAAAATGGCAGTATCAATGTCATGTAAAGGATGCGGCAAAACCCTGTTCACCGGACGCGAAGTCATCGAACCATACTACATACGAGCAAAAAACAACAGCAGATGCCCAAGCTGTGGAAGAAACCTCGCAAAAACTCCGATGAGCATTCAACTAGACCTGCTAACAATTGCCCACTAACTTTGTTTTTTGTTTTACATTTTTTGTAAATATTTCTTGACTAAACTGCAAAACTGAAAAACTGTTTTGGTCAAGGTTTCTTGATAAAAAAGCTTTTTTTATTCACCCGCCACAGGTAGTTTTGGTGCTTGCGGTGAAAAAAATCTTGCCTGCTCTGTTGTTGTGTTGTTTGAACATTTATGGTAACGCGACGGGGTCTGTAGTTTGATTCCTGTTAGTTATTCTCTTAAGGAGATTCGGCGACGAAAAGGCCGAACCGCCGTGAACATTGTTGGTTTTGTTATTGCTATCAGCACATTGATTACATTAGTTATGGCGGCTCGTGGGTGGGAAACGTGCACGTCTGTTCCGCTCAATGATATCGGGACAGACATTATTTTCATTTACAATGCCCCAGTTAAACCCTTGAATACGGGTTGTTATATTGCGAATCACCTTTTTGCGTATCCGTTTAACCAAACGTTACTAGCGGAGATAGAGCAGGTTCCCAATGTCGAGTGCGCTGTTCCGATTTTGATGCACAGGCTGCGGGCGATGGTTTTTACGGGTATAGACCCAACCCAGACGATAACTAACGCGGTGAAGCCATCTGACGTTATAGAGGGAAGATATCTCAAGGCGGACGACGAATATGTGGCTCTTGTGGACAAAGAGTATGCATCGCTTAACAACCTGACGTTGGGTTCTACGGTTTCGTATGCCGCAAACTACACCGTTGTAGGCATAGTTGAGGTAAGCGCAACCAACCTGATAAAATCGCATATTTACGTGAATTTGCCGATTGTTCAACAGGTTTTGCCCGAAAAACCGATTGGTTTTGTTAATATGGGGTTAATCCGAACAACCAGCCCAAGCAACGTGAAGCAGGTCTCTGAAGCGCTAAAGGAACAGTGGCCTGACTCAAGCACGTTGACTGGTTTGGATTTGGCTGAAACGGCGTTTGGTGTTATTCGAATCGGTGAGGAAACTGCGTGGGGTATTTCGTTGGCGTTGGCGGTTATTACGGTGTTGTTTGCTGTTAAATCTCAGCTCGGAAATGTTGGGGAACGAACCAAAGAAATCGGTATACTAAAAGCCATAGGTTGGAGCAACAAAAACGTGGTTAACCAAATTGTGGTGGAGTCGCTGATTCAGGGCGTAATCGGCGGTGTTATTGGCTGCTGTTTGGGTTTAGTTTTTGGTTCAATTGCTCTGTCCACTATTGGCGGCGAAATTGGTGGAGCTCTGAGTTTGGTTCCGTTTGACCCAGTTCTAATTGCTGTGGGTTTTGTGATAGCATTAGTCAGCGCTGTTGTTGCGGGTTTGTTTTCGTCTCTTAGAGCAGCGCGGCTAGTTCCAGTTGAAGCAATACGGACAACATGAACGGAGGAAAAAATGATGTCAAACGCAAACATGATTGAAGTTTCTAACCTGACCAGAACATACAAAACAAAAAGTGGCGGCGTAATCAAAGCCGTGGACAAAGTTAACCTGCAGGTTTCAGAAGGCGAGTTTTTAACAATTTTGGGACCGTCTGGAAGCGGAAAAACTACGCTTCTTAATCTTATAGGTGGTCTAGATAAACCATCGTCGGGCAGGATTGTTTTGGATGGTTTAGAGTTTTCTAAACTGTGCGATGGAGATTTGGTTAATGTTCGCCGAGAAAAGGTTGGTTTTGTTTTTCAGGCATTCAATTTGATTCCAACATTTACGGCTCTTGAGAACGTTGAAGCTGCGTTAGTTCCAACTAACATGCCAAAGGATGAAAGGTTACAGCGTTCTAGTAAATTGCTGGAGATGATGGGATTGTCTGAGCGGGCGAACCATTTGCCTTCAGAGTTAAGTGCCGGTGAACAGCAACGGGTTGCTATTGCACGGGCGTTTGCTAACAAGCCGCGGGTTTTGTTGTTAGATGAGCCCACAGGAAACTTGGACACAAAAACAGGAAAAGAAATTCTGCAACTATGCCACCAAGTAAGCAAAACGCAAGGACAAACAGTTGTTGCGGTGACGCATGCAACCTATGTTAAGGATATAACAAATCGGGTGTTATACATGCGAGATGGAAAACTTTACACAGAAATTCCGCAGGGCGAAGCTGTGCAGTAACTAATTATAGAAGCAAAAATTGGGCAACGTTTCTTTGGATATTCTTATGTTTTTTTGTGTTCGCGCAATTTTGGTAGGATTCATTCGGAAAATTAATATTCAGCCATTACATTCCCGATTTCGCGAAACTGTTATATTGGATTTGCAACACAACTCGGGAGAATTATGCATCTAATGAACTAAGTTTCAGGTATTGCATCAGTAAGTCAGGACGGTTCGAAAGCTGGTAAAAAACCTCACAATGCTACAACAAATGCATTTTATCGCAGAGGCTGCGGGCAATGATGACTAAGAAACAGCTCGCCGTAGTAGTTTTTTGCGTCTGTTTGATTTGTTCGATAGTAGTTATCTTGTGGCAAACAGCACCATCAACCATTGAAGAAGAGCCCCAATCAGATTTACCGTATTCAGTTATCAGTTCAGAGTATTCTGGTGTTTCCTACGATTTGTATTGCCCAGATAATTCTTCGGGTTCACTTGTCATTTTTGCGGGTGGAATCTTGGGTCACAAATACTATTTGGCAGGATGGGCACCCATTTTGGCAGAAAAAGGATACGCAGTTTTAACGTTCTCTACACCTCCCGAAGATTTAGACCATGTTCCACGTTATGTTAGTAACTGCAAAAGCAACATCGAAAAATTGCTTCCTTTTGTTTTTAACGCGTCCGAGTTTCCGATTTCAATAAACGAGGATTGTGTTTCTCTTGTTGGAATGTCCGGAGGCGGAGCCACTGTTCTCACATTTGATGACCCCCGGATAGAAACCACTGTTGCGATTTGTCCGTACTACATTAGCAATTCTTCTGTTCACAACCACGTCCCAGTTCTGATTATCACGGGTTCAAACGATACAATCTGTCCACATGACACACATGGACTGGCATACTATAACGAGCTCAATCCAAACAAGATGATAATTGAACAAGCCGATGTAGGGCACGACATGAGCACGGCTGGTTGGACCTGCCTTATTTCGTGGTTGGAGCATATCGAGAACTCGGAAGATTTTGATTTGTCTGATTTACAAGAGGTTGAGGACACCGCCATTTTGTTTAGTTCTCAAGAGTTTTTTGAACCCTCTGAGCATGATTATCTAAACGAGTGACATCAGCGTTTACTGGGTGTGCCACAAAGCCATTATGCACTAAAAAGTGATATAGTAAATACTATGCAAAATACAACGGCCTCGAAAACAAGAATCGTTGAGTTCGATTTGCTAAAAATAATCGCGTTATTGTTGATTGTTTTTGTTCACAGCGACCTTATTCTCGTGTTCCCCGATGTTATTAACCCCGTGAAGTGGTTTTTGGTAAGCTGCTTTTTCTTTGTCAGCGGGTTTTTGGCACTTAACTCATTTTACGCTAGGGGAGCCGGTGTTCTAAGTTTTATTAAAACCAAGATTGTGCTACTGTACATTCCGTTTGCAGTTGCTTCCGTGTTCTATTTTGTTTTGCAGATAATACT
>JAOZIC010000191.1 GCA_026014605.1 Candidatus Bathyarchaeota archaeon | reverse complement strand
GGTTGTTTAGAGCTTAAACTCTGGGCTGTTGTCGAAGAGTTCGCGGTATGTTTTGGTAAACAATGCTAAGTACTCCTTTGCCTGCTCGGTGGATGTAAGCAAAGTCATGCCGTTGTCTTCTGTCTCAACAAGATACTGTTTCTTTTTCAAAAACTCGATGTGCTTTTGTCCAATCTTAGAGTTCAGGTTGCACCTGTTTATGATGCTTGTAAATGTTTTTGGTTTTTTGCAAAAGGTTAGAATTTCCCAGAAAATCTCGTAGTGGGTTCTTTTCTGTTTCATTCTAGTCTTCCCCTAGCTGTTTTTGCAGTTCCTGTTCTGCCTTGATGGTTTGTTCAAGGCGGTGGTCCCAAACCTTTGAGTATCTGCCAAAAAAGTGGGGAATGGCAAAGCTTGCAGTAGCCATTGCAAAGTTTATTGCTGCCGCCAACACCTGCATCAATGTTTCAACTGTTTGTGCCCCAGCAGCGCCGTTGGTTACCAGTGTTGCAAGGCTTAAGCCTCCCATAACCAAGAAGCATCCGCCAGCGATTCTGCTGATTAGCATCATTGTTTTAATCTTGGGTCTGTTTTGGCGGTAGTACGACGCCATTTTCACGATCAGACCCGTTATGCCTTCGTTGTCTAGGTTGTTTTTCTTTTGTGTGTAGTCGTCTTTTATGTCGCTGGTGCCGTCCAGTAGTTCAGCGCTTGAGACCAGCCACCGTATAGAGATTGCCGCTGCAACGAACCCAAGAACCGCCAGCAGTATCTGAGGTAGTTGCAGGCTCTGAGCTTGCACAACTGCTGTGATGTTTTGGACTATAACGGCTATGGCAAGGGACATCGTCAAGGCTCCGAAGACCAGGTTGATTATGGTTAGTCCTTGCAGGCTGTTTAGTTCGCGTTGGAATTTTGCCGCTGTTTTTGTTTCCATTTGTTTTCACCAAGAAACAGTAACGTCTAAATTATTAATAAAACGCCACGAAACAATGTTACATACCACAAGTTTTTATCAAAACTGGTTACATGCGCAAAAAGGCTTTAATCGGCACACCATGAATATTGTTGTGTCATGAAAATTTCGGATTGGTTTTTTTATCCTCTTTGGCTTGACCTAAAACGAGCCCTGTTTAATGTAAAATATTTTGCAGAAGTCGACGTAACCGACCAATGTAACCTACGTTGCAGGCATTGCTACCATTTTTATGGCAAGAAAAGTTTCACAACACAAGAACCGTCCATAGATGTGTGGACGAAACGTTTTGATGAACTCTACAATATGGGGATAAGAAACATTCTGCTGGTCGGTGGCGAACCTGCACTGCGGCTTGATGTGTTGTTGGCTGCGGACAAGGTGTTTCCGTACATTTCTGTGATTACGAATGGGACAATCAAAATTCCCGAAGAGTTTGAACATACATTGTTTGTTTCTGTGGATGGGTCTGAGCAAACTAATGATGCGATTCGCGGAGAAGGCGTTTTCCAAAAAGTAATCAACAATTATTCGGGTGACAAACGCGTAGTCATCAACATGACCTTAACGAGTACCAATTACAAGGAGCTTGAGGATGTTGTACAGCTTGCTAGGGAGCACGGTTTTCAGGGCGTAGTTTGCAACATCTGTGCGGGTGTAACCGATGGCAGTGTACCCATGGTTGTAACACGGGAGCAGCGAACTCCTATAATCGAGGAAATGAAGCGTGTGCAAAAGCTTTATCCTCAAGATTTTTTGATGAACAAGCGGATGATACAGTGGTTTGAGCAAGCTGACCACAGGGGTAAATGTGCGTGGGGTGACGATGTTTTGCATTTTGATGTTTCGTGGAACCGCAGGAGATGTTTTGCGCCTAACTCGGACTG
>JAOZIC010000155.1 GCA_026014605.1 Candidatus Bathyarchaeota archaeon | reverse complement strand
AACTGTCCACCCAACGAAAAGGCAGATTACATCGCGAGATGTCTAGAAACAGCAATTCTGTATGAAGTAAGCGGCTACCCAAAACCCGGAAACGTTCACAGAACTGCAGATTTTAAGGGAACAACCTTCGAACACTACCTAGCATCATCCGTTGCCATTGGTCCTGCCTTCAGATACGCAGCAGAGCAGGGAATCAGGGTTTTAGAAAAAGAAATCTCAGCATCCGAAATCGGGTTAGGCTACGCAATAAAAGACGGCGTCGACCGAATGCTAACCAGCCAAAACGGCGGCAACACATTGTTGGGTGCAATTATCTTGCTTGCGCCAATTGCGGCTGCGGCGGGTATGACCAAACATTTCAGTTTAAAAGACCTAAGAAAAAACATCAAAGTAGCGGTTGAAGCTACTACGCCAGAGGATGCAGTTCATGTTTATGACGCGATTGCTCTTGTTAAGCCGGGTGGTTTGAATAGTTCTAAACAGTTGGACGTTACTGACCCCAGTTCTAAGAAACAGATACTGGACGAGGGCATAACATTGTTGGACACGTTCAAGATTGCGGCTTCTTATGACTCGATTACTTCAGAGTGGGTAAACAACTACCCAATAACCTTTGATTTGGGTTATTCATACTTTGTTAAGGAACTCAAAGAAACAGGCAACCTAAACATCGCAACTGTTCACGCGTTCTTGAAGATATTAGCAGAAGTCCCAGACACGTTCATCTCAAGAAAAGTCGGACAAAGCAAAGCCGAAAGCATCTCTGCAGAAGCAGCACAGGTGTTACAGGAAGGCGGTTTAACTACTCCACTGGGAAGAAACCTGTTAGACAAATTTGACACAAGCCTACGCGACCCCAAAAACGACCTAAGCCCCGGAACAACAGCAGACATAACCGAAGCAGTGTTAGCTTTAAACAACCTCAACGGCTACAAGCCCTAAATTATGCAAGATGTAGGCAATTAACTTAATATTCCCTCATCAACATTGACCAAACTATGGTTATGGTTAAGGGTTTTGAGTTCTCTGTTCGAGAGTTTGCCGGAAGCCTAGGAGATTTTGGTACATTACTCCCGTTTACGGTTGGTTACATCGTAATCTGCGGTTTCAACCCAACCGGACTGCTACTAGGAATCGGATTAACAAACATCTTTTTAGCACTAATCTACAAACTCCCGCTACCCGTCCAACCACAAAAAGCAATCGGCTCAGTAGCCCTTGCCGAACAATGGACAAGAGGCACAGTACTAGGCGCAGGCTTTTCCGTAGGCATAGTATGGGTATTGATTTCGTTCTCAAAAAAACTCAGCAGCATGCTAGAAAAGGTACCCAAAGGCGTAACACGGGGCATCCAACTGGGGTTGGCGTTCACGTTAGCCATTGCAGGAGCTGAACTGATACACCCAGATATCATAATCGCCCTACCCTTATTGGCGCTAGGGTTTTTGCTGTTAAAAAACAAGTTTTTACCCTCAGCAATATTTCTGGTCGGTTTCGGGTTTATTTTCGCAGTAGCAACAGGAACATTAAACCTAAACCAAATATCGTTGGGTTTCTCCCTGCCAGAATTAACCCTGTTTGGTTTAGACGACATGTTCTACGGTTTTGTCTACGCGGGCATCGCCCAGCTTTTCTTAACATTAACAAACGCGGTTGTTGCAACAGTAGCCTTAGTTCATGACCTGTTTCCCGACCGACAAGACGTAACCGCACGTAACTTAATCAAAAACATGGGCGCAATGAACATAACAACCCCGTTCATTGGTGGAATGCCGCTTTGCCACGGAGCAGGCGGACTGTCTGCACAGTACCTGTTTGGCGCTAGAACGGGCGGCGCAATTCTCATGGAAGGAATACTGGAAATCAGCCTAGGACTGTTTTTCTCACAAAGTTTGGTTAACATCTTCACTGCGTTTCCAATGTTTGTTGTGGGAGTAATGCTTATAATGACCTCGTTTGAGTTGGGAAAAATTTCAGTCAAAGTTTCAGGGAAAAACGAAATCTACGTAATGATAGTAACAGCCGTGCTAGCAACAGTATTCAACATGGCAATAGGGTTCGTCGCAGGAGTCCTACTGCACATAGCCATACAAAAAAAGATAATTGAACTAAACTAACTTTTCAAAAACTTCCTTTTAGTAGCCTCAACCAAACCAAAAGTTCCGCTCATCATCACGTCGCCTCCGGGCGTTGCAAAATGTACGTCTAGGTCGGTGTCTGCTAAGATGTTGCGGTTAGGTCCAGTTACAACCACCTTTTTGATACATGAAAAACCGGGCGCATCTTCGAGGTAGAACATGCCGTGTCCGTTGTCGTCAAAAACTTGGTCATTGCTTAGTTTACCTTCTGCAAAGTCGCGCAGAAGAATTTCCATCTTAGTTGGGTCTAACAAGCGGGTGTGGTGCTCTAAAACTGCGGTTATTTCACCGTTTGATATAATCGCCGCCATGGTGTGCCCGTTGCCAACGTTAACGGCTAGTAGGGGGTCTGCACCCTTTACTGCGGGGTCAAGTAAACAGCCCAAGATTGCGTCTGGAGAAGTATCCATAAGCAACACCGTGGCGTTGGGTAACTGACGTTTACAGGCTTGCACCGCCGATTTCATGCGCGGATAACATTGGGGAATCTCATCTTCTTTGAAAGCAAACGCTTCAGGTTTTGGGTTTTCAGATAGCAGTTCCTTGATTTTGTTGATACGAAACTGCCTGTTGGTCATGCCTTCGGGAAAAACGCCGTGGTCCTGAACCGCAACTGCAACATATTCGATGTCAGAGAAGGATTCTCCAAAACCTTTCAGGAAGTCACCGATTTTGTTGATGTTTACTTCTTCAAGAACTATTGTTTCTCCCACGAAATCTTTTGGTCCAGATTCGTCAACAATTTCTATGCCTGCTTCTTTGACCTGCTCTAAACTGTTTCTGACGGTGTATGCGGCTTGTTCGGTCATAAAAACACGAAGACCCGCTTCAACATGGCGCTTAAGTGCATGAGAAAACGGTCCACCGCCGATTGTGTCACCCTTAACAAACAGGTCTTTGAGCAAACGGGTTGCAGACTTCACCTGCGAAGCAAAAATGTTGCATGGTGATGGCAGAACCATCTTGATGCAGTTTTCAACACTTTTTTTGCTGTCATCGTAAAGCAGAACGTCTTCGGTTCCTGCGCCTATGTCTATGGCTAGAATCTTCATGTATTGTTCCTCTCAACATGTTATAGATTTAATTATCCATAAAAGTGATGAGCAACACATCTATCTTTCGATATTTTCTGTTTTGAGCTTGATTTAAATCTTTGAACATCACTAATAGGGCGAGAGGAAGAGCTGAAATGTTTAACAAGGTCATTGTCTCCGTTGTGGGAAGCAGCAACTCCGGAAAAACCACAGCAATAGAAGTATTAATCAAAGCATTAACAAAAAAAGGCTACACCATAGCATCCGCAAAACGAATCCCCGAACCCGAATTCACCATAGACACCAAAGGAAAAGACACACACAGACACAGCCAAGCAGGAGCCAACCCAGTTTTAAGCGTAGCTCCAAACGAGTTAACCATAATCAAAAAAACAGACACCTCAAAACTTAGCCTTGAACAGTTAATCGAACAAATCCCCGAAGAAACAGACATAATCATCCTTGAAGGATTCAAAGGACTGGTTGCAGACGATTCAAGCATACCTAAATTAGTATCCGCCAAAACAGCAGACGAAATAACACAAGCACCAGACCGCTTCAAAAACATTCTAGCATTCGTTTCATCGATTGAAAACCCGCCACAAACGGAAATTCCGATAGTAGACCCCCTAAAAGAACCAGAAAAACTTGTTGATTTAGTATACAACAAAGTTGCAGTTCTTGTGGAACGAAAACGCAAACGAGAAGAAAAAATCACAATACAAGTCGAAGAACAGATGCTACCGTTAGGTGACTTTGTTCAAGACATTGTAAGAAACGCCGTTTTGGGTATGGTTGGAAGTTTAAAAGGTGTAAAAATAAAAGGGGAAGAGAAGGTTTCAATCGTTATCAAACGACTGAAAAGAGGCTAACAGGCTCAAGTGGCATATTGGGATTCAGAGAGAAATCATTGCAAAGAGGAGAAAGGAGATTCTCAGCTATTACTAGAGGAATTGTCACATCTCTGAACCTTTCCAAGACCACTTTCATGAGCTTAAGCCACCTCCTCCCAATTTTCATGCTAAAGAGCTTTGAAAGCTTCTGACCACTCGTTATATGTCGAGATAACCCTAGGAGATACGCTAGGCTTTCTATCCGCCAAGATACCTTTGAAGTCGTCTATAGACAATGGCCGGGGCTTCGCGTCTTTGTCGCTTGCTTTACCAGAATCAAACAACTCGCCAATAACTCGCAGATGAGCAGACTGACAGATGTCGCGGATGTCGCTTCCTGAGAAACCAGCAGCTAGTCTTGCAAATTCGTCAAGGTCCATCTGCGGGTCCAGGTTTAGATGTTCAGTGTAGAGCTTAAGCATATGCAGACGAGCAGCGTAGTCGGGCAATGGAACCATTATTCGTTTTTGGAATCGTCGAATAAACGGCCAGTCCAACGCCCACGGCTTGTTAGTAGCACCAATGACGTAAACATGGAGTTTTTTGCCTTTGTCCATAACACCGTCCATCTCTTTGAGGAACTGGTTACGAACACGCGTTTCACCACCCACTTCATTAGAGTGCACGCCAATCAACGAATCTAACTCGTCAATAAACAGTATCGCAGGACGTCCATTGCTTGCAGTTTTTCTGGCTTGGTTGAATAGTTTCGCAACCTTTTGCTCTGCTTCGCCCAACCACTTGGACATAACAGAAGCAGCATCAACAGAAACAAACGCAGCGTCAATTTCAGTAGCAACCGCAGCGGCTAACAGTGTTTTACCACATCCAGGAGGACCGAAAAGAAGGATTCCTCGCGGCCATCCTAGCGGGAACAGGTCTGGTCGTTCAACTGGGTAAACTATAGCTTCTTTGATAGCTTTTTTACCAGTTTCTAAACCAACAACTTGGTCCCAGTTAACGTTTGGTTTCTCTTTGAGCACCAGTTCGTCATAGCTTGCCTCTTCTTCTTTACCACTAGGCTGCTGTTCTGGCTGATCGTTATCCATCATTTCCATTGTTCGCTCGGGTTGTTGCCTGACGGGCTGAACGGGTCTTTGTCCTTGTAATGCTTTTATGCGTTCTTGATAGGCTTGTGCGCGTTGAATGTATACACTGTTTAATCCATAGTTCGGATACAATCTAACAAGCTTAAGAAGCGTAGAGATACCCTTTTGGTACATAGTAATGGCCATTCCCCTTGACCCTTGTTTGTCAAGGCGAACAGCCTCCAAAGCATATTTCGTTGCCGCTTGTTCAAGTTCTTGAGAAGCACTCATGTGAATCACGACGCAATCTTAATTTTTCCCTTAACTCCAAGACTCTCTAATGCCTTTTCGATTTCATTACATGCAACCTGCAGGTCAATAGCACATTCACCGATATCCAAGTTGCCTGCTTTGCGTTTTGCGTAATCCAAAACAGACTGCTCTAAGTCTTCGTTGACTGTTAAGGCTACACGTTTTACTTCAGTTTCTTCAAAAGAAACAAAGCTTTGGGAAACCATAGGCTGAGAAATCTCAGGGCCTGAAGCTGTGAGAGCTACCCTCTGTCTAGGCGGTGCAGCGCGTTGTTGTGGTTGCGGAGTTTGGATTACCGGAGCTGAAACTGGCGGCACAGGAAGTTTGTCAGTTATTTGTTCTTCTAAGAATTCAGCAACTTCAGCTAATACTTGTTCGCCGCCTTCGGTCTTCATGTCGATTGGCACTTCCATTTTTGCCGAGTCAATCTTAGACAGGGTCATGACTTCGAAGATGCTTTCGTTTACCCTTTCCATTTCAAACGCCATTTGAGGCATGAAATTACGTAGGCCACTGGTTACTGACTGCAGATTCTTCAGAACAGGTTTTAGGTCAGAAAACGCTGCGTTGAATTCTTTGAGTGTTTCCAGCCGAACAATCATGCGTTCCACTAAGATTTGTGTGTGGTAGATGACTTTGGTTAGTTTTCGGAGTTCAGCGAGTTCAGTAGCAAATATTGCTGCGCGTTCTTTGTTGTTTTTTTGTAGTGCCGTGGCGCAGGTTGTGAAGAGAATTTTGTCTCTTCTTGTCAGTTTGATAATAACTTGGCCTAGTTTATACTGTTGAGACTTAAGTTTGGGTACGGTCTCAACAACTATCTTCTCAAACTGCGGAGAAGAACGAAAAGGGTTTTTTATCGAGAGTCCCTCACAGACTTAAGAGATTAAGAACCTTGCTTGCTAGGGTTTCGAACATGGATGATTACTGGGGGTTCAGGAAGGTTCGACGAGACAGGCTCAGGTGCTTCAGGAATATCAATTTGTTCTGGTGCTTCAGTTCTAGGAGCTTCAGGAACTTCTGGAGTTTTGTCGCCTAACAGCAAGTTAGACAACTTAGTTCTAAGTGCATCTAAGTCACTTTTCTCCGCATTAACTCCTTTCAAGCCCCACTGAATAATTGCCAAGGCCTTGTCGTAAGAGTCGCCATCTAATCTGCCGATTTCGCGTTCAATCTCTAGGTTGATCAAAGCAGAATGCAATTCATGAATCTGGGTGTTGCAGCTTTCTATCTGACTGTCTATGTCGTCCATCAGTTCTTTGGCGTTTTCTTTAAGTTCATTTAGTGCCCCTTCGAAAGTGTTGTGCAAGTCATCATACATTTCTGGCGGAATCTTCTTCTTTTCTACTAGCTCGTTAAGTGCGCGGTCTTTTCTCCAGATTAACGGAATTTCGTTACAAAGAGATCGGGCCTTCAACTTAAGAGTTGGAGAAATGATGAGATTACCGTTGTCAATTCTGATTTGCTCGTTAGAGTAGCTTAGGAACTCACCGTCACCGTGCTCAACAAAGATGCCATCAATACGACCAGTAGGTGTTACCTTGAACGATGCCACGCGACCGATTTGTCTTCCATATTCGTCCTTTATTTGTTTGCCAACAAAAAGAAAGGGATTGGAAATGGATTTTGACACAGTGTCACCTCCTTAATTTCCAAGTATAGCGCTTAAATCAGCGAAGCTATGCTTCGCTGTTAAGGGCTTCACCAAATGATGGCATGCTTGAGGGCAATTCTGGGAATTTTTCTTTGACTTTGGTTTCTGCAACGGTTGCTGCTTCAGTCAAAATCTTCTGCGCGTCGTCACCTGCGGTCTGGAAGTCAATGTTCATGCCTGAGTTGTAGCCTGCATCCATGATAATTCCGCTAAGCAAGTTGCCTATGCTGCCAAGTTCGCGTTCTGCTTCTGGGAATACTGTTGCCATTCCTGTTTTTACGCTGCGCAATACACTGACTGCTGGAGCCAAAGTGCTTACTACATCGCCTAGTTCTGAAACTGTGCTTAGTCGTAGAACAATTTGTTCAAGTGCGAGTCTTGCGTGCATAATCATTTTTTCCATTTTGCGTATTTCGGCTAGTTCATTAGCGAATACGCTTGCGCGTGCCATGTCGTGTTTGGTGTATGCGTTTACTATTTTTTGGAAGATGGATTTGTCGCGGTCAGAGAATCGGTCTGCTGCTTTGTCTAATCGTTGGATTTGCATTTCCATCCGTTTTACGGCGAAATCTAATCGTGGTTTCAATGGACCTGGAGGCCTTACGGCGTCCTTTATTTTATTGCTGAGAGGTGTGTCGTCGACTCCTTCTCCCCATTTTTTTGCAAATTTTTCGGACATACTTATTTCCTCACGCAAGCAGGTGTGTTTAAAGCATATTATTACGTTGTTAACATGCAACGAACATCCACATATATATCTAACATAATATACCCATTCTATCGCCGTTTTGAGCTTTAAATCTAAGATTGAAAGAGAGATGGGGCGGAGTAGCGAAAATAGACAGTTTTATGTAAGTTAGACTCAAAAGCGCGGAGATTTACTGTTAAAAATAAGGTGAAACATATGAATGATAGAGTGAAAATACTGGGTATGTTTGCTGTTTTGGGCTTCGTAGGAGGAATAGCTGCAAACATCGGTTATAAAGCAATTTGGCCGTGGCTAGCAGCTAATTTTGAGTTCCTGTTTGCCTCATCAGAGTGGATAATCTCAGGTTTAGCAGGTGCTCTGATTACTACTTTCTTTGTAGTGATTTGGGTATACCTAAGCAGATCAAACGAGTAAAGCAAAAACATTCCCCCCACATTTATTTGGGGTTCCCCCCGCATCTTTCTATAGCGGAGAATAGTGTTTTAGACATTTTTGTAAAGTGAAAACTGAAAACATTTTAAGCCACTGTTTTTCTTGTAAGTTTATTCTTTTTTATTGGTTGTTGGATGATATTATGCGCTTCGAGTTAGTTGCCCCTTACAAGATGTCTCCGGGTCAGCAGGAAGCAGTGGAAAAACTTGTTGAAAACTACAAAACCAAAGACAAGCAAACTCTTTTGGGCATTACTGGAAGCGGCAAAACATTTGTTATGGCCAATTTGATTAACAAACTACAAAAACCCACCTTGGTTCTTGCGCACAACAAAACTTTGGCAGCTCAGCTTTATGCGGAGTTAAAGGAGCTTTTTCCTAACAACCGTGTGGAATATTTTATCTCATTTTATTCGTATTACCAGCCCGAATCGTATCTGCCAACCACCGACATGTACATCGAAAAAGACTCTGACATCAACGAACAAATAGAAAAAATGCGCATGCACGCAGTATCAAGCATCGTAAGCCGCGAAGACACAATAATTGTGGCAAGTATCAGCTGCATTTACGGTTTGGGTAATCCTGAAGACTATCAGGGTATGGCTGCTGATTTGAGTGTTGGAAAACAGATTAAACGCCGAGATTTGATGCAGTCGCTGGTGAATATGCAGTATGAACGTAACGATAAGGTGCTTGAAGCGGGCAAGTTCAGGGTAAGAGGAAATGTTGTTGATGTTATTCCGTCTTACGAAGAAGACATACTGCGCATAACTCTTGAAGGCGACAAAATAGCAAGCATCAAAGAAGTCGACGCAATAACAGGAGACACCAAAGTCAGTATCGACAAGATTACGTTGTATCCTGCGCGTCAGTATGTTGTGCCTGAAGAGAAACAAAAACGTGCAATAGTGCAGATACAAAAAGAGTTGGAGGAAGAACTGCCCAAACTTCCTGCGCTTGAGGCGCAAAGGCTCAGAAAGCGAGTGAAATATGATATCGAAATGATAAAAGAAATGGGGTACTGCAAAGGAATCGAAAACTACAGCCGCCACTTTGACGGACGAACCCCAGGCGAACCCCCATTTGTTTTGATTGACTATTTCCCTAAGGACTTTTTACTCATAATCGATGAGAGCCACCAAACAATTCCACAATCACGTGCCATGTTTAATGGGGATTATTCGAGGAAGAAGAATCTTGTTGATTACGGTTTTAGGCTTTCGTGCGCGTTTGATAACCGCCCACTAAAGTTTGAAGAATTCGAAAAGAAAATGAACAAAACCTTGTTTGTTTCCGCAACCCCCGCAGAGTATGAACTACAGGTCAGCGGCAAACCAGTAGAATTAATCACAAGACCCACTGGACTGTTAGACCCCGAAGTAGAAATTCACCCCATTGAGGGGCAGATGCAGCACCTGAAACAGGAAGCAAAAAAGACCATCGACAGAGGCGACAGGGTTCTGATAACCACTTTGACCAAAAGAATGGCAGAAGACCTGACCGATTACTTGGTTAAAGAAGGCTTTCAGGTAAGATACATGCACTCAGAAATAGACAGCCTAGACCGAATAGAACTAATCAGGCAGCTTCGGGCAGGCGAGTTTGACATCCTAGTTGGAATTAACCTTTTGCGTGAAGGCTTGGATGTTCCCGAAGTTTCAACAATCTTCATTCTAGATGCAGACAAAGAGGGCTTCTTGCGCGATGAACGCAGCCTTATTCAAACTATCGGGCGGGCTGCCCGTAATGTTAACGGTAAAGTGTTTTTGTATGCTGATGAGAAAACGCAGTCAATTAAAAGGGCTATGGAAATTACTCGTTACAGGCGGATGTTCCAGAAAAGCTACAACAAGAAACACGGAATTACACCAAAAACAATAGTGAAAAGTGTAGCAGAAAGTAAAGGAAAAATCAAAGGCACTAAACACTTGTCCAAAACTGAAATTCAAACACGTCTAATCGAACTTGATGCGAAGATGAGGTCTGCTGCTGCGCGGCTTGAGTTTGAAAAAGCTATCGAGTTAAGAGACCGCATCAAAGAGTTAGAGAAGTCTTTAGATTATGTGTTGGAGAAACGGGAACGAAAAGACAAGAAAAAAGTAAGGTAAAAATGGGTTCGTATATGCGGTATAGTAAAACAGGTTCAAGACTATGAGAGACAGCATTTTTGTTAAGGGTGCACGGGAGCACAATCTGAAGAACGTTGACGTAGAACTGCCCAGAAACAAGTTTATTGTAATCACGGGGCTGTCTGGTTCAGGAAAATCTACCTTAGCGTTTGACACAATTTACGCTGAAGGACAAAGAAGATACGTGGAAAGTCTGTCGGCTTATGCACGTCAGTTTTTGGGTTTGATGGACAAACCAGATGTAGACTCGATAGAGGGACTTTCGCCCGCGATTTCTATTGAACAAAAAACTACAAGCAAGAACCCGCGTTCAACAGTGGGAACTGTAACAGAAATTTACGATTACCTAAGGCTACTTTTTGCACGTATCGGTGTGCATCACTGTCCGAAATGTGATAGCCTGATTCACCCGCAGAGCCCTGAAAACATTACTAGTTTGATAATGCAAGAACAGGGCAAAACGTTGACGTTTCTTGCCCCAGTAATTAGGGGAATCAAGGGAACTCACGAAAAAGTCATGGAAGACCTGAAAAAAGACGGTTATACCAGAATCCGTGTTGACCAAAAAATCGTAGATTCAGAGCAAATCAGTGAACAAAAACTTGAACGTTACGGAAAACATTGGATTGAAGCCGTAATCGACACCGTAACAATCGATAACGAAGAACGCTCAAGAATCTCAGAAGCCGTAGAACAAGCCTTGGAAGTCGGCAAAGGAACAATGATAGTAGTCGACCAAGCCGAAGAAAACACAGAAAGACGCGAAGTAGAACGGTTCCAAGGCGAAACAATCTACAGCACCTTTGGCGCATGCCCAAACCACCCCGAAATCGTGTTTGAAAGCCTAGAACCCAGAATGTTCTCGTTCAACTCACCATACGGCGCATGCCAGCAGTGCCACGGGCTTGGCGACACAATGGAAATTTCTGAAGAGTTAATAATTCCAAACAAAAACAAGTCAATCATAGACGGCGCCCTTGCAGTTTACGGAAAAATGGACCTGAGTTGGAGGGTTCAACAACTTGCCGCGGTTGGCAAAAAATTTGGTTTCGATGTGTTCACACCAATAAAGGACTTTACAAAAAAACAGCTTGACGTTCTTTTGTATGGAACTTCACAGCCAATCAACGGGAACTGGTCAAATGGCGCGAGCATGTGGATGAAAAACGGTTGGGAAGGAGTAATCCCCCAAACACTCAGATTATACCGCCAAACCGAAAGTGAAGGCAGAAAAGAAGCAATCATGCGGTTCATGAAATCTTCGCCTTGCACCGCGTGTGACGGAAAACGTTTACGCCCCGTAGTTTTAGGTGTCCGAATACTGGACAAAAGCATCAGCGACGTAACCGAACTTTCTATCGAACAAGCCGTAGAATTCTTTGAGCAACTACCCAGCAAACTAAACGAAAAAGAAATGGTAATCGCCAAACAGGTGCTAAAAGAAATCAACGAACGGCTGGGTTTTCTAAAAAACGTTGGACTCAGCTACCTCACTTTGTCGCGCGCAGCTAGAACCCTGTCAGGCGGAGAAGCCCAACGTATCCGTTTAGCCACCCAAATAGGCAGCAACTTGATGGGCGTTTTGTATATCTTAGACGAGCCCAGTATTGGTTTGCATCACAGGGACAACAAAAAACTCATCAGTACCTTGCATAAACTGCGGGATTTAGGCAACACTTTGATAGTTGTTGAGCACGACGAAGAAACAATTCTGAACGCGGATTACATAGTTGACATGGGTCCGGGTGCGGGTGTTCATGGTGGGCAGATTGTTTGTCAGGGTCCAGTTTCCAAGATTATGAAGTGCCGAAACAGTTTAACGGGAAAGTATTTGTCAGGAAAACTGAAAATTGAGGTTCCCAACAAACGGCGAAAAGCTCAAGGCTACATGACCATAGAAGGCGCAAAAGAAAACAACCTCAAAGGAATCAAAGTTGACCTGCCGCTTGGAGTTTTGTGTGGAATAACTGGAGTTTCTGGTTCTGGAAAAAGCACCTTGATGAACCTAACGGTTATGCCAGTTTTGCGTCAAAAGTTCGGCGAACACGTTGACAAGATTGGAAAACACGACAACATAACGGTTCCATCTGATGTGCAGAACGTTATTGTAATTAATCAAGAGCCTATTGGGAAAACTCCGCGCAGTAACCCTGCAACGTATACAAAGCTGTTTGATGAGATACGCAAACTTTTTGCTCAAACAAAAGACGCAAAAATGCGTGGCTACAAGGCAGGAAGGTTTTCGTTTAACGTCAAGGGCGGCAGGTGTGAAACATGTGGCGGATACGGTGTTATCCGTATTGAAATGAATTTCTTGCCCGACGTATACGTGAAATGCAGTGACTGCAAAGGAAAACGCTACAACAAAGAAACACTAAACATCCGATACAAAGGCAAAAACATAGCCGAAGTCTTGGACATGGAAGTAGAAGAAGCAGCAGAATTCTTCAAAAACATCCCAGCAATCTCACGAAAACTCCAAACACTACTCGACGTAGGCTTGGGTTACATCAAACTGGGACAGAGCTCAACCACGCTGTCTGGAGGAGAAAGCCAACGAATAAAAATTACCCGCGAATTAAGCAAAAACAAGGCAGGTCATGTGGTTTACATGTTGGATGAGCCTACTACTGGTCTTCATTTTGATGATACTAACAGGTTGATTCAGGTGTTAAACAGTCTGGTGGATAAGGGAAACACGGTTTATGTTATCGAACATAACTTGGATGTTATAAAAAGCTGTGACTACCTTATTGATTTAGGTCCAGAAGGCGGCGAAGCCGGAGGACAAGTAATCGCTCAAGGAACACCCGAAGAAGTTGCCAAAAACAGCAAATCTTACACGGGCAAGTTCCTTAAAGAATGCACCAAGTAACATGTTTGGTCGTACTAAAATTGATTTCAATCTCTGAGCAGTCCGAATTCAACAGTTCAGAAATTCCCACCGAACCAGGAGTATACATGTTCAAGGACGCCAAAGACAAAATCATCTACATCGGAAAAGCCAAAAACCTCAGAGCACGGGTCCGAAGCTACTTTTCTAAATCCGACCAAACCGAAAAAACGTTGCATATGGTTCCAAAAATCCGAACCATAGAATGGATAATAGTCTACAACGAAGTAGAAGCACTTTTGTTAGAAAACAAGCTGGTAAAAAAACACAAACCAAAATACAACGTTAACCTCAAAGACGCCAAAACCTTCGCATACATCGCCATTTCTAAAGAGCATTACCCCAGAATTTTCAGTACACGAAAACCGTCATCCAGACTGGACATGTTTGGACCATACACAGAAGGTTACCTGCGACGAGAACTGCAACGGCTTGTTATCAAAATCTTCAAATTGCGTGTTTGTAAAAAAATGCCAAAACGAGCCTGCCTGAACTTTCACATCAATTTGTGTACTGCTCCATGCACGGGGAACGTGACAAAAGAGGAATACAACGAGCAGGTTGACCAAGCGCGGTCGTTTCTTTCGGGCAACTATGAAGAGGTTATCAAGTTGCTTAGTCTTCAGATGCAAAAGGCTTCTCAAGAAGTGGATTACGAACATGCTTTGGAGTTACGTAACCAGATTGTTTCTATTCAGCTTCTTACTCAACGCCAAGTTGTGGACGGTCACCGCCAGTTTGACCAAGATGTTATCGCGTTTCGGCGGCTGGGTGACCAAATGTTGGTTGTTCAGATGGGTGTACGAAAGGGTGTGCTTTTGGGTAAAAAGGAGTATACGTTGGAGTTTGAGCCGCAGATTGAGCAACAGTTTTTGAAGGAGTTCTATTCAACCAAGCAGATTCCTCAAGAGATTCTGGTTAACATGCCTGCATGGACGGACACAGAAGAGCAAACTGCGTTGCAGGAATACTTTTCCGCGCTGAGAGGTGGTCCAGTAAGTTTGCGTGTGCCCACGGACGGGGATGAACTGCAATTGATAAAGTTGGCAGAAAAGAACATAGAAGCAAACCTAGACGAGGACAGTGCCATAGTTGATTTGCAGACTGCGTTGAATTTGCCGTCGCTTCCCCGAATAATTGAATGTTTTGATGTTTCTAA